>NZ_JBFUHL010000010.1:0-134263 GCF_056402415.1 Paenibacillus sp. P4_A9 | reverse complement strand
GTACGAGAGGACCGGGATGGACGTACCGCTGGTGTACCAGTTGTCTCGCCAGAGGCATCGCTGGGTAGCTATGTACGGAGGGGATAAGCGCTGAAAGCATCTAAGCGCGAAGCCCCCCTCAAGATGAGATTTCCCAGTATGTAAGACCCCTTGTAGACGACGAGGTTGATAGGTTCGAGGTGGAAGTGCGGCAACGTATGCAGCTGACGAATACTAATCGGTCGAGGGCTTAACCAAAATTCCTAAGAGTATTACTTTACGTTGAAGTTTCGTATCTAGTTTTCAAGGAATAAATCCTTGAAAGATTCATTGTTTCTATTCCCTGATAGCTCAGTTGGTAGAGCACTCGACTGTTAATCGAGTTGTCACAGGTTCGAGTCCTGTTCGGGGAGCCATATGGAGAGGTGTCCGAGCTGGCCGAAGGAGCACGATTGGAAATCGTGTAGGCGTCACAAGCGTCTCGAGGGTTCGAATCCCTCTCTCTCCGCCAGAATTTTTTTAGTAAGGCCCGTTGGTCAAGTGGTTAAGACACCTCCCTTTCACGGAGGTAACAGGGGTTCGAGTCCCCTACGGGTCACCATTTTCAAATCCCATGGAGGCTTAGCTCAGCTGGGAGAGCATCTGCCTTACAAGCAGAGGGTCGGCGGTTCGATCCCGTCAGCCTCCATCATATTTCCTAATGTAAGACTTGATTTAATAGGAAACGTGACTTATACTTAATGACGCGGGGTGGAGCAGCCCGGTAGCTCGTCGGGCTCATAACCCGAAGGCCGCAGGTTCAAATCCTGCCCCCGCAACCAAATAATACATGTGGAGCTGTGGTGTAGTGGCCTAACATGCCTGCCTGTCACGCAGGAGACCGCGGGTTCGAATCCCGTCAGCTCCGCCATTATTATTACAACAACTAGTTAGGCTTTGTAGCTCAGTCGGTAGAGCAGAGGACTGAAAATCCTCGTGTCGGCGGTTCGATTCCGTCCAAAGCCACCATTTCTTAATTAAATATGCCGTTGTAGCTCAACTGGTAGAGCAACTGACTTGTAATCAGTAGGTTGGGGGTTCAAGTCCTCTCGACGGCACCATTGCTTTGTGGAGGCTTAGTGAAGTGGCTAAACACGGCAGACTGTAAATCTGCTCTCTTCGAGTTCGGTGGTTCGAATCCATCAGCCTCCATTTTCCTTTTTGTAGGGGCATAGTTTAAGGGTAGAACAAAGGTCTCCAAAACCTTTGGTGTGGGTTCAATTCCTGCTGCCCCTGCCAAAAATGCAAGAAACTTAATATTGTGGCGGTCGTGGCGAAGGGGTTAACGCACCGGTTTGTGGATCCGGCATTCGCGGGTTCAAGTCCCGTCGTCCGCCCATTATTACCAAAGCAACATAATGGGGATTAGCCAAGCGGTAAGGCAACGGACTTTGACTCCGTCATGCCAAGGTTCAAATCCTTGATCCCCAGTTTTATATGCGGAAGTGGCTCAGCGGTAGAGCATCGCCTTGCCAAGGCGAGGGTCGCGGGTTCGATCCCCGTCTTCCGCTCCATTATTACTAAGGCGCCATAGCCAAGTGGTAAGGCAGAGCTCTGCAAAAGCTTTACCCCCAGTTCGAATCTGGGTGGCGCCTCCACAATCTTATTAGCCGGAGTGGCGGAATCGGCAGACGCACAGGACTTAAAATCCTGCGGTAGGTGACTACCGTACCAGTTCAAGTCTGGTCTTCGGCACCATTATCTTTACAAGTTTATGCCGGCATGGCGGAATGGCAGACGCGCTCGACTCAAAATCGAGTCCGAAAGGGTGGAGGTTCGAGTCCTCTTGCCGGTATAACGAAGTAAAAGAGGAGATGAAATCTAACGATTTCATCTCCTCTTTTTGTAGTATCCGGATATCATGATTTACGCCCTAGTTTTTCTAATATTTACTGAAAGGGTGATAATAATGGGAAAATCATTGCGCTTTAAACTTGTTACTGGCTTTTTAATCATTATCATCCCACTTGTTTTTTTTCTGCTATTTAATAATTTGTATGCAATCAGCGTCGTACGAGAGCAAGTCTCTAAGACTAATAGTAATTTGCTTGCACAACATGTAAAGCAAATCGACAAAATGTTTCTTGAAACGAATAGGTACCTATATGATTTATGGAACAATGAAATTGATATCAATGAGCTTAATGATCGTGTACTCGGTACGGATGATTATTTACTCACGAAAAAACGCGTAGTCAATCGTTTTCAAACGGATCTGAATAATTTGTTCTTGATGGACAGTATCTTTCTTTTTAATGTGCATACACAGGATGTAACTTTTGTAACTAAGAAAGACTACTATCTTCAGGAGCGGTTAATCATTGAAAAAGTTCCATTGGAGATGACAAATAAGGCAAGTATGGATTCACCAATTTGGCAGCTGGTTCGATTCGAAAATCGAACATTCTTGATGAAAATTACGCGTCTAACAAGTTCGATGTTAGCAGGAGCGATCGTTAATACAGATAGCCTAGTGGGTTCATTAAACTTTTTGGATGTTGGGACAACAGGCGGATCAGTCATCATGACGAAAGATGGCGCAGTTGCCTCAGGGACGACTCTAGGAGTATCCCAATTGAATGCAGCTGTAGAAGCGGCGTCAAAGCTCAATAATGATTTTCAGATTGTTTCTGATCGGAAAGAAAACAATAAATATTTATTAATTGGCGTTCCCTCTCAAATTGCAGATATCAAATACACAGTGATGATTCCTGAAGGAAACATGCTGAAGCAACTTCCTTTTTTCCAATTAGCAATTTATTTCGTTCCTTTAGGTGGTATATTGATTCTGCTATTTTATTTGTATTTTTTAAGAAGTGTTCTATTAAAGCCGATGAATACATTGGTGCTTGGGATGAAGCGTATCATGAGAGGGGATTTCAATATCCGTTTAAATGAGAATCACTCAAGTGAATTTTCATTTCTGATCAGTACATTTAACAACATGGTTACAGAAATTTCACGGCTTAAAATAGATGTTTATGAGGAAAAAATTCGTGCTCAGGAGGCAGAATTTGGTCTGTTTCAGATGCAAATCCGACCCCACTTTTATTTGAATTCACTCAATATTATTTATAGTTTAGCAGCCATTAAGGAATATGCTTTGATTCAAAAAATGACACAACACTTAGCTGAATATTTCCGTTTTATTACCAAGACGCAGCAAGGTACCGTTACATTAGAAGCTGAAATCCGACATATTCAGAATTACTTGGAGATCCAAAAACTGAGATTCCCAAACCAATTGGTCTATGAGATTGAACTCCCGGAACGGTATCGAAATTGCATTGTGCTGCCACTAACCATTCAAACATTTATAGAGAACTGCATTATTCATGGATTTTCGAATCGACGAGAACTTTTCACGATTCGGATTATTGTGACACCCGATGAGCAGGCTCCAGATGAGTTTTTTTGGATCGAAGTGAGTGACAGTGGAGTTGGTTTTACTGAGCCTTTACTGAAAAGGCTGCAAGAAGGTCACTATGAGTATGAACTTTTTACAGAGGGCCATCTTGGTATACAAAATGTCATGAAAAGACAGCGTATTGGTTATAACGGTGCGGCAAAATTAATATTTAATAATGGACAATCTAAAGGCGCTGAAATAAAACTGGGTATTCCGTTAAGATATTCGGTTAATGAGGTGGAAGAAGATGTATAACTTATTAGTTGTGGATGATGAATTATATGCAGTTAAAGGTATAACACAAGGCATAGATTGGTCGGAGATGGACATTTCAGAAGTATTTGAAGCGTTTGATGCAGACGAAGCCAAGAGACGCTTTGCTGTATCGCCGGTTGATATTGTCATTTGTGACATTGAAATGCCTGGAAGCAACGGGTTAGAACTATTGGAATGGATTAGGGACAATTATCCGACGACAGAAACGATTTTTGTAACTGGACATGCTGATTTTAGTTATGCACGAAGTGCGATTCACTTTGGCAGCTTCGGCTATTTGTTGAAGCCAGTTGAATATGATGAGTTAAAATCAGTCGTGGGCCGTGCATTGCAAAAGCTTTCTCATGATCGGACCTATAAACAGTATTCGTTGTTATTAGAATCACATAAACCGCTTATGGAAGAAAGATTCTGGCAGGAATTATTCGTAAATCGTGTCTCTCCTTCAAGGGCAGAATTAGAGCTACTGATTGCCAAATATCAAATGAATCTGCCTTCTGATATTTCTGTTTTGCCTATTTTAGTGAGTGTAGAAATGTGGCAAAAGGACTTGACGGTTCGTGAGGAAGAAACGCTGGAGTACGCGTTGAGAAACGCAGCTTCGGAATTAATTCTAAAAGATGATCAAGGCTGTGTTATTCAGGATCGAAGYGGACATAATCTCGTTATTTTTTATCAAAGGCAAGATGAAAGTATTGATATTGATGAAATAACACTACGCTGTGAGAGCTACCTATCGGCGTGTAACCATTACTTTTATTGTCATCTGTCCTGCTATGTCGGCAATGTTTCAACATTCACGGATCTGCTCAGAACTTATGTCATGCTGTTAGAAATGGAGCGCAGCAATGTCACACAATCGAATAAAGTTTTAGCTCAATTCAATTTGTGGTCGCAACGGATTGTTACCGTTGGAACGGATCAAATCCAGGCTGAAGAAAAGGAACAAGCTAAAGTCATCCAAAAAATATATGATTATATTGATGAGCATTTGCATGATGAACTATCTAGGGAACAAATTGCCGAGCATGTGCATTTTAATGCAGCCTATTTATCCCGACTGTTTCGTAAAGAAACAAATAGCTCTTTAACGGACTACATTCTGGAGAAAAGAATGAACAAAGCTAAATTACTATTGGTCTCCACGAATATAAAGATAAGTGATATTTCCGCTTTGGTCGGCTATGGTGACATTCCTCATTTTACGAAGATGTTTAAAAGATATGTGGGTACAACTCCACAAGAATATCGGAAAAGTAAAATTTAATTATAGCTAAATGCAAAAACTCTTGGCTGCCAAAACAACCAAGAGTTTTTTATTTATGTCACAATAACACAAGTCGATATGTCACGGTTACCAATAGAGCAGGATGTCTATGCATCCTATAATAAGTACATAGAAGATACAGAAGCAAGAATTAAAGCTTGCCGGATAATAGGAGGTTTTCGTATGAGTCAGGAAGCCAGTTTATCTACAGCAGATAAACAATTAAAACAGAAGAAAGTTAAAAGAAATAGTGGACTTCATCATATTTTGCAATATAAAGCGCTTTATCTAATGTTTATGCCTGGGGTCATATTTCTTCTTATTAACAACTACATTCCAATGCTGGGCATTTCTATAGCATTTAAAAATGTGAATTATACCGATGGGATTTTAGGAAGTCCTTGGGTGGGATGGACCAATTTCAAATTCCTATTCAGCACTTCAGATGCTTGGATTATTACCCGAAATACGATGCTGTATAACGCATTGTTTATTGTTCTGAATCTTGTGTTCGGAGTCGGTTTGGCCATTATGTTTAATGAAATTAAAAATCGAATTGCAGGAAAAGTGTATCAATCCATCATCTTTTTACCTTACTTCTTATCGATGATTATTGTCGGTTATATCGTTCTCGCTTTTCTAGGAGTTGAAAATGGGTTTATCAATAGATCGATCCTGGGTCCATTAGGAATTGAACCTGTTGATTGGTATTCTGAAAATAAATATTGGCCGTATATTCTTCCCTTAGTGAATACTTGGAAAAGTGTAGGTTACTTCTCACTTATTTATCTCGCAGCGATTATCGGTTTTGATAGCGATTATTATGAAGCTTCCACCATAGATGGCGCTTCAAGATGGCACCAAATTCGCTATATCACAATCCCATTGCTGTATCCAATGATTATTATCACGACCTTACTCGCTATCGGCAGAATTTTCTATTCTGATTTCGGTCTTTTCTTCCAAGTCCCTTTGAATTCCGGTGCGATTTTTCCGACGACAAATGTTATTGACACCTACGTATATAGAACCTTTCAAACCAATGGAGATATCGGTATGTCTTCCGCTGCTGGATTCTATCAAGCCGTTGTGGGGATGGTGCTCGTATTAACGACTAACGCTCTCGTAAGAAAATATAGCAAAGAGAACGCGCTCTTTTAGAACAGAATGAACAGGCATCAACTGGGGATTTTCAGGAGGGAAACCAATGGCAAAATTTAAATTATCACAAATGGCATTACACTTGTTTTTTATCTGCGCATCATTAGCTTGTTTACTTCCGGTCATTCTAGTGATTAGCATATCTTTTTCAGATGAGACCACGGTGGTGGCCCACGGCTTTAAATTCTTCCCAGAGAAGTTCAGTTTAGATGCGTATGCATTTCTGAATAATCAATTAACCCAGGTTCTTACAGCATACGGTGTAACCGTGTTTGTAACGGTTGTTGGAACTTTGCTTAGTTTGTTACTCATTGCACTATATGCCTATCCGTTATCTAGGAAAGAATTGAAACACCGTAATAAATTTGCACTCTTCATATTTTTAACAATGATCTTTAATGGCGGTTTAGTGCCTTGGTATCTGGTTTACGTGAATTTATTGCATCTCAAGGACTCGGTCTGGGCGCTTATTCTTCCCTTGTTTCTTCAGCCGTTTTTTGTCATCATAATGCGGACGTTCTTCCAAACGACGATTCCAGATTCGATTATTGAATCCGCAACGATTGACGGTGCAGGTGAAGTGAAGATATTTTATAAAATCATTCTGCCATTATCTCTTCCGGTTCTGGCTACAATAGGACTATTTAATACCCTGAACTACTGGAATGATTGGTTCTTGAGTTTGCTCTATATTACGAAAAGCAATGGGATTAGCTTGCAATATTTAATGTACAAAACATTGCTTAACATTCAATACTTAACAACCAACGAAAATGCCGCCAGTCAATTGTCGAAAATGGGTGTGGCTGTTAATTTACCATCACAGACCTTACGGATGGCCATGGCAGTTGTTGGAATAGGACCTATTGTATTCGCTTATCCATTCTTCCAAAAGTATTTTGTTAAAGGACTTACCATTGGTGCTGTTAAAGGCTAACCCCGGGGAAATCCGGTTTAGTATATATGAAAAAAATGGGAGGGTTTACGAGTGAAAAAGAATTTAACTTTGATAAGTTTTATTTCGTTGGTAGCATTAAGTTTAGTTGCAGCAGGTTGTTCCAAGACAGAAACGACTCCATCACCAGCAGCGACGACAGCAGCAGCGACTTCCGCACCGCAAGAAACGCCTAAGGCTAAAGAACAGCCAGTTGAAATCTCTCTGATGTTCCCTGGAACACCTCAAAAAGATGTGGCATTAGTAGAAGCTGAGGCGAACAAATATCTAAAAGATAAGCTGAATGTAACCTTGAAAATTAATGCAGTAGACTGGGGTCAATGGGATAATAAACTGAACCTAATGATTGCCTCAGGCGAACCGTCTGATATTGTATTTACTGCAGCATGGCAGAGGTATGCCATAAATGTAGCAAAGGGTGCCTTTCTAGATCTTGGCCCGCTAATTGACAAAAATGCACCTGAACTCAAGAAAACGCTTGATCCATCTTTCTTTGAAGGTTCCAAAATTAATGGTAAAAACTATGGCGTTCCAACAAACAAGGAATTGGCTGCAACACGAGGTGTTATCTATCGTCAARATCTCGTTGATAAATATCAATTAGATGTATCCAAAGTAAAGACATGGGCTGATTTAGAGCCATTGTTAAAAGTAGTTAAGGAAAAAGAAGCGGATATCACACCGTTCTTCTATACGTCAACAAGTAATGGTATTTTTGATGCCATGGATTGGGACTTCTTGGGTGATTCGAATGTTCCTGGTGTTATTAGTAAAATAGGTAAATCAACAAAAATTTTAAATCAATTGGAAACGCCAGAATATCTGGAAATCATGAAGCTTACTCGTTCATTCTATAAAGCGGGCTACATCAATAAAGATGCAGCTACAAGTACGGTAACTGTTGCAGATCAAGCTAAGGCTGGCAAAGTATTCATGTGGGCAGAAGGTTTGAAACCTGGTAAGGCAGCAGAATTGGAAGGATATGTTGGTTTCAAGCTTGGACAAATTGATCTGACTGTACCGACAATTACAACAGGTGACGTTTCAGGAGCCATGCTGGCCATTTCGAAATCCTCTAAAAACCCAGATAAAGCGATGCAAGTCATTGGACTTTTACACAGTGATAAATTCTTGAACAACCTCGTTAACTATGGTATTGAAGGCAAGCATTTTGTTAAAAAATCAGACAATATTATTGATGTAGCACCAGGCATTGATCCTAAAAATCATCCGTATAACCCAGGAGCACAATGGGAGCTCGGCAATCAATTCTTGAACTATTTGATGTCCAATGAAAATCCGAAGAAATGGGAGCTGTTCAAAGAATTTAACGCTAAGGGTGTAAAATCCCCTGCGCTAGGATTCTCATTCGATGCGGAACCGGTAAAAAGTGAAGTTGCAGCAATCGTTAATATTAACAAGCAATACGAAGCTGCTATACGAACAGGTTCAGTAGACCCGGAAGCTAAAATTGCTGAGTACTTGGCAAAGCAAAAAGCAGCAGGTGTCGATAAGATTATTGCAGAAAAACAAAAACAATTTGATGCTTTCTTGGCAGCAAACAAAAAATAATTGCTTTAATATGTATAAGGAGCCAGGCTCAATGAGCCTTGGCTCCTTATTATTTTGTTCCCTAATCATATTGGACTAATTACCAAACAAAAGTCATTGTTACGATAACGAGCAAAATGAAAAGAACAAGAACAACAGCAGCAGACGAACCACCACCATAACCTGCACCAGTACCTACAGCAACACCCATTTATGTCACCCCCCATCTCTAGGAATGCTCTTCCGCAGAAGCGAATGAGAGACAATACTATCGTATGGAGAGATGTCATAATTTGATTGGGTGTTTAGCCTAAATCTAAGAGGGCGATAACCACTTTTAGGCAGGAGCCTGTTTTTGGAAAAAAAGGAGTGTGAAGTTGAACAAGTGGCAGGAGCCTTCCATATGGTAGAAAAAGAACGTAATGCCATTGCGGAGGTGTAGGGGCTATCGATTACTTGGATATGTTAGCGAAGCTCGGGATTGGAAACGCACATCCCGGAGGATTTGGAGAAACGATTGAGCAATTGAAGAATTATCCGATAGAAAAAGGGAAGCGGGTGCTGGAAGTTGGCTGTGGAACCGGAAGAACAGCCTGTTATTTGGCAGAGCAAGGTTGTGATGTCACGGCTATTGATATTCGTCCTGAGATGATCAACAAAGCCAAAATTCGAGCGGAGAAGCAAGGAGTTGAAGTGAATTTTCTGATCGGGGATGTATGTCAACTGCCTTTCGAAGCTCATACTTTTGATGTCGTGATGGTGGAATCGGTCACGAACTTCGCAGATGCACAAAAGGCCGTATCCGAGTACTATCGGGTATTAAAACCGGAAGGAAAGCTTTATGATCGAGAAGTGATTAAAGTAAAAGAGATGACAGCAGGCATCCACAGAGCACTTTGTAGTTTCTATGGCGTGAGCAAGATCTATAAGCTAGAGGAGTGGCAAGAGCTCCTGGAGAGCAACAAGTTCAGTACCGTCACCTCGACAGGCATACATCCTTTCCCACTGACGATGTTCGAAGATCAGGTCCAGCATCCAGATCCTGTTCATTTATCTGATCGACAATCGTTTATGGATCCGCGCGTATGGCAAATCACGGCTCGCTATGATGAGCTAGTTAACAAATATCATCCTTATATGGGCTATACCCTGATGATTGGTACCAAGGAGTAAGGAAACAGTAAGAAGCAGGATTTTGCTTCCTTAATGGCGAAGCATATGAGAAAGATTATCATTGGGGGCTGCTTCTTTTGAACGTAGAGGTTATATCAGAACGAATTTCGAACCGTAAAGCGAAGGAAGTATACGAGCTGATTACGCGTCAAACGACGGTTTCGAAAATAGATTTATTAGATCAAAGCGGCATGACGGTCTCGACGTTGACACGACTTTTGGAGGAGTTAACGAGTCAGGGACTCATCTTGGAATCTGGCTTTGGTGCATCTACGGGCGGGCGTAGGCCGATTTTGTATGAGAAGAATCCGGCCTATGCTTATATATTTGGCGTGGAAATTTCCAGAACATTGTCCAAGCTGGTGCTTGTTGATCTAGGAATGAATAAACTGGAGGCAAAAAGTTGGGCCATGACAGAAGTCATGACGCCAGAAGTGTTGATTCCCCTTATCGTCCAGGAAGCACAGCGAATGTTAGCTCAAAATGGCATACAAACATCACAGATGCTGGGCATTGGGATTGGTGCAGTAGGGCCTGTAGACCGATTGTCAGGCGTTATTCTGGAGCCCTCCTACTTCCCTGCGAATGGATGGAGGCATGTGGAAATCTGTAGGCGGCTGAGCGAAGCGTTACGTATCCCCGCACTGCTGGATAATGGGGCGAACACAGCGATTCTGGCGGAATCCTGGCACCAACGGACACGAAGCTTTAAGCATCTGCTATATATTCATGCAGGAGTAGGCTTGCGATCATCCATGGTATCTGAAGGCAAGGTCATCTATGGGGCTGTAGATATGGAAGGCTCTGTGGGGCAAATGATTATTCAAATGGATGGCGTTGCCCATCGCAACCAATCTGGTAATTATGGCGCATTGGAATCTTACGCTTCGCTCTATGCGATAGAAAAGGCGGCGAAAGCAGCCTTAAAGCAAGGTAGATCCACAATGCTCATACATATGGTCGAGGATCCAGAGCAGGTTACTTACATGCATATCATGGAGGCGCTCAAAAAAAATGATCCCCTGGCCGTGGAGATCGTGACAGAGGCTGCCACCTATTTCGGTATCGGCCTTGCGAATTTATTAAATATTTTGCACCCGGAGAAAGTGATTATTGGGGGGCCTTTGATTACAGGCGGGGAGTTGTTCTTCCAGACAGCAACGCAGGTTGCTATCCGCAAAACGTATTATTACCCCGCCTATCAGGTTATTTTCAGCAAAGGTCAGCTGGGTGATGAAGCGCTTGCCATTGGAGCGGCCGTGATGGTCATGGATCAGCTCGTTAAACCGTAGCTCCTTTAAGAAAAGGAATAAGCAACGCATTGAAAGCTTCAGGTTTCTCCATCGGGGTAAGGTGAGAAGCAGCTGGGATTACGTGAAAGCTAGCACCTTGGATTTGATCAGCCATTGACTTCATGACATCCGGTGGCGCAATCGCATCCTGTTCGCCAGCAATAACGAGTGTTGGCACTGCGATGGAGCTGAGCAGCGGTACCGAGTCTTCGCGGAACGCCATCGCGATGCTTGCATGGACAAGTCCTTCGGCTGGCATACTGTCCATGATCAGCTTGAGGTTATCGATGAGCTGAGGCTGCTCTTGCAGGGTGGCTGGCGTTACAAGTTTAGGCAGCATGACATCTCGGGCTGCCGCGGCGCCCTTGTCATACAGTGAGACAGCCATGTTCATTCGATTTTTCCTTCCCTCTTGTCCATCAGGCTCGGGACGTGTATTGGCAAGAATCAGCGCTGAGAAGCGTTCAGGCACGAGACGCAGTAAAGCAAACGCGACATAGCCACCCATGGAGAAGCCTCCGAGGGTGGCTTTTTCTATACCTAATCCATCCATGATGGCGAGAATGTCCTGGGCATATTGCTGTAGGGACATGGGCGTGAGCGGTAAATCAGACTGACCCATTCCCCTGAAGTCAGGAGTAAGCACGCGGTAGTGAGCTGACAACGTCTCAACTTGAGCTTGCCACATGCGATGATCCAAAGGAAAGCCATGAAGTAGGATAACTGGGGCTCCTTGTCCTTGATCTCGAACGAACAGTTCGGTTCCGTTAATGTGCTTTTTCATCAAATTTCACCCTCCAAGATCATCTTTTTTAAAAAAATAGCGAAAAAGTTATGTCTTCATACTTTCATTATGGTTAACTCATACTTACTTAACATTTCATTGCTATTCTCTGATTATACCTATTGTGATTCACCAAGAACAGGCAAAACGGAACATTCATATTGTTGAAATGGGGTTTATTGATATGACTAAAAAACCATGGTCCACCCAAGAACTGGATAAACTAATTCGCCTTTCCTCGGAGTGTCCGCCAGTTGTCATTGCTAGAGAATTATCACGTCCTGTTACATCCGTTCGCAAAAAAATGCGTGAAATGGGAGTCAGCTATGTATCGGGGGAGCAATGGAAAAAAAGTCAAATTCAATACCTGATTTCGGATGAAGGCACTTCCTACAAAAACAAACATAAGCTAACACAGGAATCGAAAGAAAATGGATTTGAATCGCCTGTTCTAGATGAGTTCTGGACAACCCTTGTGAAAATGGCTCGTGTAGCTAAAAGAAGGGGGAAACGGGTCGATGTTCTGTCGTTTATCGATACATACCGTAAGATTCGTATTGGCGGTTAATTTTACATATATCAACTATTGAAGGTTAAATCCGTTACGACGTGATTTGACCTTTTTCTTTTGGTTTGGAGAATCTAAATTTATCCATTGTTAAACCTATTTTAAGGTTATTACGTTATTATAGGTATATATATCGATATGGAACGTATTTCGTGAAGGATGTGGCGAGGGTGGAGTCAAAACGAGGCTGGCTGAAGCAGTCATTTGGAAAGCGATTAAATGCCTTACATAGCTGGAATGCTTGGATTTTATTGCTTCTGACAGTTACAGGGATCGT
Organism: Paenibacillus sp. P4_A9; assembly: GCF_056402415.1. Classification (NCBI taxonomy): domain Bacteria; kingdom Bacillati; phylum Bacillota; class Bacilli; order Caryophanales; family Paenibacillaceae; genus Paenibacillus; species Paenibacillus sp. P4_A9. The sequence goes on along the minus strand of NZ_JBFUHL010000010.1, from coordinate 121,532 downwards.
ACTCAGTATCGGCGCGATCCGAGGGGATCTTGGAGCCTTTCGCGTGACGCTGAAGCAGCTTCACATTTATTTGGGTGTCGCCTCTGTGTTACTCATGATTCTGTATGCGCCCATGATCCGCAAGCATTGGCGCCAAATTCGCGCGCGGCGTAACCAACGCGCGAATTTGGTGTTTGTTCTGGCGCTGCTGATCGGCTGGGCCGCATCAGGCGTGATCCTGTGGCAGTTCCGGCACATGCCGCCGGCTTTGAACAACGCGGCACTCATCGTACATGACCTGCTCACCTGGGCCGGAGTGCCGTATGCCGTCTACCACGCCATCTCGCGCAGCAGATGGCTGAAGCGCCAGCAGCGGCTCGAGCAAGCCGCTGCCGCCGGCAGACCGCCAGCATCTGCGCAGGCGGTCACAGACCGTACCGTCGCCGCGAGCGCAGCAGCGGCGGATATGGCTCCCGTGGCGACAGAGGACGCCACGAGACGCTCGGCAGCGCAGGCGGTCATCGCCGCGCTGAAGGAGTCGCCGATCACACGCGCCTCGTTCCTGCGACTTGTCGCAGGACTGGTGCTTGTGATCGCGGTCGGCCCCGCCTTTTATCGCTGGATAAAAGGCGCATTCGATACCGGCGGGTCGTCGACCGCCGAATATGTGGCGAATGACGGCAACCGCATGCTGCCGCCGCCAGAGCCATTGCCCGACTCCGCCGCTGTTGTAGGCGGAGGGGCCAAAGGCAATTTCCGTATCTACACGGTGACGGAAATTCCGGCTTTTTCGTCGGAAACGTGGAAATTTGCCATCTCCGGTCTCGTGGATAAACCAAATGCGTGGAACTGGGAAGAGTTTTTGAAGATGAAACGCACTGTTCAAGTGAGTGATTTCCATTGTGTTACAGGATGGTCGGTGTACCAATGTACGTGGGAAGGTATTCCGCTGAAACAGCTGTTGGCGGCGGCTGGCGTTCAGGCCTCAGCTAAATTTGTGAAATTTTATTCCGGCGATAAAGTGTACACGGATGCACTCTCCTTAAGTCAGGCTAATGGAGACGATATTATGGTTGCTGTCTTGATGGACGGTAAGCCGATTCCGCAGCAGTTAGGTGGACCTGTGCGACTGATCGTACCCAAGATGTATGCTTATAAATCGGTGAAGTGGCTGCAAGGCATTGAGTTGATCGAGAAGGAGCACATGGGCTACTGGGAGGTCCGTGGCTACGATAATGATGCATGGGTCGGCACATCAAACGGCTAGAACTTGTCATGCATGGATGAAGCGGGCGCTGACTTTTCAGAGGGATTTTGGTATAGTTAAGGCAAAGAATCCTGCTCGGAAATGAGGGACATTTGCCATGCAAATTACATCCATTAATGTGGGGTTACCCCAAACGATAGCCTTTCAAGGTAAAGAGCTGACCACGGGGATTTATAAGACGCCGGTCAGCTCCTCTTTGTTTGTTTCGAAGGTGCAGATAGACGGGGATGGACAGGCCGATCTGACGGTTCATGGCGGTGTTGATAAAGCCATCTGTGTCTATCCAGAGGAGCACTATACGTACTGGGAAAATCTTAGAGGCCATAAATTGGACGCTGCCACATTTGGTGAAAATCTCACAATTCGCGGTCTGCAGGAGCATGAGATTTGTATTGGTGATACGTTTGCCATTGATGAGGTTATTGTCCAAGTCTCACAACCCAGGCAGCCTTGTCATAAGCTAGCAAAGCGGATGGATTGGCCAGAAGCAACTCTCCACGTTCAGGAGACGGGGTATACGGGATATTATTTTCGAGTGCTGAAAGAGGGCTTCATTGCTCCAGATTCTGAGTTAAGACTTATTGCCAAAGATGAAGCGGGTATAACGGTTGCGTTCGCCAATCAGATTAAATATCACGATAAGTTCAACATTGAAGCGGTCAAAAGAGTTCTAGCTGTAGATGCTCTATCGGGAAGCTGGAAGCAATCGTTTAGGAAACGATTGGCTGAGCTCGAAGTATGATCACTGGGGTCATTCTTGCTGGAGGATTGAATCGCCGCATGGGCGGGCGCCATAAGGCTCTCTTACCTGTGCAAGGGGAAGCCATCTTAATAAAGCAATTGAAAGAAATGTCACGCGAGTGCGAGCAAATTATCGTTGTGACGAATCAGCTTGAAACCTTGCAGCCTTTGCTTGCAGGAGGCATGGATATGGATGTGCTTTGTATAACCGATCACTATCCTCAAAAGGGCCCTTTGAGCGGCATACATGCCGCCGCAAGCGTCGCAAGCGGGACTCATTTATGGGTTGTCGGCTGTGATATGCCTTTTATTTCTGCAGATGCAGCTAAGGCGATGGTGGAGATATGCCGAGACACGAATGTGGATGCGGTGATCCCAGAGCTTGAAGGCCGTTTGCACCCACTCCATGGGATCTATGCCAGAGGTGTTGGGCCTGAGGCTGAGCTGTTGATACAACAACAAAACTATCGTTTGATGGGGTTACTTGAGCATTTGGATTGGCAAGCAGTGGGTTTAGACTTTTTCGTGCAACGTGGGCTCCGAACGAATTTCGCTACAAATATTAATACGCCTGAAGAATATGAAGACATGTTAGAAAATCTACCATTATAATTCGTATTTGTTGATAAAGTGCTATGGAATCTAGGATTTCGTCAGAAAATATGCCATAATGAACAGAGAGAGAAGGTGAACTCCTATGCCAAAGCTGCTATTGGATCGTTTTGGGCGGATGCATGATTACCTGCGCATCTCAGTGACAGATCGTTGTAATTTGCGTTGTGTATATTGTATGCCGGAAGAAGGAATGGAATTTGAACCGGATGAGAAGCTGTTAACTTTTGATGAAATAACAGAAATTGTCCGTGTATTAGCTGGACTCGGTGTTCGCAAATTACGTTTAACCGGTGGAGAGCCTCTGGTTCGTAAAAACCTGGATCAACTGATCAGCAGGCTGTCACAGATTCCCGGTATTGAAGATATAGCGTTGACTACAAATGGGATTTACTTTGCTTCACGGGCGGAGAAGCTTCGTGCAGCAGGGTTAACTCGTGTAAATATTAGTTTGGATTCTTTAAAAGCAGATCGGTTCTCGATGATCACTCGCGGCGGGGATATTCGTCGTGTGTTAGCCTCCATTGAAGAAGCCTATCGTGTAGGCATTATGCCGATTAAGCTGAATGTGGTACTGATGAAAGGCATTAATGATGATGAAATCGCTGATTTCTTACAAATGACGATAGATCGCCCGATTCAGGTGCGGTTTATTGAATATATGCCAATCGGTCATAAAGACGAGGAATGGAAAAGCCGTTACCTGTCTCTTACGACGGTTCTGGATCGCTGCAAGGAAATGGGCTGGGAAGCTACAGCTTCTGACGCGGTTTATGGCAACGGACCCGCACAGAATTATCGCATTGAGGGCGCATTAGGCTCATTCGGCCTTATCCATCCGATCAGCGATCATTTCTGTGAAACCTGCAATCGCCTGCGACTGACAGCAGATGGCAATATTAAGCCTTGCTTGTATTGGTCGGATGAATTTAATGTACGAAAATATATTGGCGATGATGCAGCGGTGGAAGACTTGTTCTTCCGCGCGCTGGATATTAAACCACAAAATCACGAGATGGCTCAGGCACTGATGAATGAAGACCAGTCACATACACCAACTAATCGACGAATGTCACAGATCGGCGGATAGCTAGCATTCATTCAGGGGAGGCATGGGGAGCAAGTGAACAGCGAAATGAAGCTTAGGTTTGGCCGTAAGGTGATCTCGGTCGAAGAGGCGCGAGCCACGCTTTACGAATACGTTAAACCCACAGAGACGGAGTCCGTTTCGCTGCCGACTTCCTTCGGCAGAAGGTTGGCGAAGGATATTTATGCGGATCATGCTGTGCCACATTTTCGCAGATCGGGCGTGGATGGATATGCTGTTCGTTCGCAGGATATCGTAGAGGCAACACCGGACATTCCGGTTGTATTACAGGTGATTGAGCGGATTCCAAGCGGTACCCTGCCGCAGCTTACGATTCAAGCGGGGACGGCTGCTCGTATTATGACGGGAGCACCTGTTCCAGATGGAGCAGACGCTGTTGTGATGCTGGAGATGACGGACTCCTTGCAGGATGAGTCATCCTATGATACCAAGGTAAGGATTAAGAAAAATGTGCAAGCTACAAGTAATATTACCCCGATCGCTGGTGAAGTTGCTCGTGGGGAACTCGTGATCGCACGTGGGAGTCGGATTGGCCCGGGGGAAGCCGCAATCTTGGCGACATTCGGGTTCTCATCGGTTGAGGTGTACCGCAAGCCAAGGGTGGCCATTTTCTCAACAGGCTCGGAGCTTTTACAAGTTGAACAGGCGCTGCAGCCAGGTAAAATACGTAACAGCAACAGCTACATGCTCGCGGCACAAGTGGAAGCAGCAGGGGGATCAGCCATGATCATGCCGGCACTCTCTGATGATCCCCAGCAAGTGGAAGCCGCGCTTGAGGCTGTGCTGTCTGATGTCGATCTTATTCTGACTTCTGGCGGTGTCTCTGTTGGCGATTACGATGTTCTCGTCGATCTATTCGGTCGATTCGACGGGAAGCTATTGTTCAATAAAGTCGCGATGCGGCCAGGCACACCGACGAGTGCTGCGTTGTGGAAGGGTAAGTTGCTAATGGCACTCTCCGGTAATCCTGGAGCATCATTTGTAGGCTTCGAGCTATTTGCTAAGCCGATTATTAAAGCGATGTTGGGGAGCCAGAGTCCTGTGGCGGAAGAGTTTACAGCGTTTCTGGATGTTCCGTATGATAAACCCTCCGCCTATCCGCGTTATATACGGGGGACAACACGAATCGAAGCGGGTTCCGTATGGGTTAGACCAGCAGGCATTGATAAGTCGAGCATCATGGTGTCGATCAAAGATGCAGATTGCTTGATTTGGCTGCCAGCAGGTGGGCAAGGCTTTCAACGTGGCGATGGCGTGAAGGTTTATACAACGAGATAGCGTACTGAACTCATACTTTAAATATACATGAAATTATATTACCTATATCACCACAAGTTTGGCGCTAACAAGTAACCGTCTGTCAGGAGGGTCAACTGTGGCGTCTTTTTTGTAAGGAGCTGAAGTCGGACGAGGTTTAGCGGCGGGAACGTCGATTTATGTAAATCGAGGACGTATGCTTGATGAGATACTGACGCAAGGAACGAGTGGTATTGATTTTAAGTGAAAAATGAAAAGCCCGCCTGCTGAAACTTCAAATTAGAAGCTTCAGCAGGCGGGGTCATTTCAAAGGGTCCTAATAGAATGTAGCGAGAATGATTACCAACAGTACATAAAGAACAAGAATTACGCCTGCAGAACTTCCGTATCCTGGCGTTCCACAACCAACTACAGCTGACATAGTATCCCCTCCGGTTTTGAATTAATGTGGGTTAAACACTATATAACATATGTAGGGGAGATACCTATTGATTGGACGAATGCCCTTATTAGACCTGATCATTCACCTACCGAAATAAACGGCTATGCCGCCCCTTTGTATGAAAAAAAGCTGCCTTGAGCGTTTCTCAAGGCAGCTTCTTCAACATCTAATTGGGAATTTGATACACTTTAATTTTCTGAATGCCAAAGCTTTGTAAGGATTTCTTCGAGCCTGGAATAAAGATGTCCATTCTCTTTCCTTTAATGGCACCGCCGGTATCCGTCGCATACACGTACATGCCGCCTTTAGGAAGTCCATTAAACGAATAACCTTCAATATAAAGTTTGGAACCAAGTGGAATTACGGATGGATCAACAGCAACTGTGCCGATCGCAAGGGGGTTACCCATGAAATCAAAGGCACCATAGCCGCCATTTTCAGAAGGATCTGCCGAATAAGCTGTGGATTCAAATATTTGATAATCAGGTGCATGATGCTCGCCATCTTTATTTAAGATCGCTAGATTGCTGCTTGCATCCCACTGCACAGGAACGCCTGCAGCTGTGGAAAGGAAGCGAAGCGGCACATATACACGCCCATTCTGAAACTGGGAAGCTCCGTCTAAGGCAACGGGGGCGTTATCAATGGTAGCTTCTTTTTGACCAGAAACCAAGGTAATCGTATGTTTGTTGTTATTTAGTGTTACCTCGACTTGATTTCCATCTTTTTTCCATTCCACGGTATAACCAAGCTTCTCGGTTACAAACCGAAGCGGAACTTGGGTCGTGTGGTTGCCATCCAGAAATGGCTGTGCATCAGGGAAATGGATCAGGTCATCATTGACTTGTACTTTCACTTCCATTTCAGCCGCATGAGCCGTAAATGGGGAAAGAAAGCCTCCTGCCAATACCGTTAGTGAAACAGCAAGGCTAGTTAACCCTTTAGTTAGCTTATTCAATTGGTAATCCTCCTTCATGAGCCTTCGAGGTTAGTTGACGGGTTCGGGAAGAAGGTTCTCCCTAGTCTGCTCCAAGCTGAAGCAAATATTCACCCCAAGTATTTCGTCCCCCGTACCAGTGCCTAATTTATGCACCAGACTCGGCTTCAAATAGTTTATCATCACAGGCGTGCCCAAACAACGACCAATATATGGGTGAGTAGTCGCATACTAGACTTAGGTCTAGGTTCAAAAACAGTCGATAGTCGGTTTTAGACTTGCTGGAATTGAGCTACGATAGGAGTATGATGAAGGGTGAGGGGCGATTGACATGAACAATAAGAATCGGGAAATTGATCCTACTAATATATTTGATCGTATTGGCAAAATGGCAGAAACCGTCTGGCAGGAGACGATCGGGAAAACGAATCCAGGTACCTATGATGATGGTACCATCGCCAAGCTTGAGGAGCGCTATGATGTAGCGCTGCAGGCAACGATTGCGCTGCGCGGTCACATCGCGCGAGCAGAAGATATGGCGAAGCTGCGCGGCGAGCAAGCCGAGCTGGCGATGCGCGCTGGCGAAGAGGATCTCGCGCGGCTTGCGCTGCAAGAGAAGCTGCGCGAGGAAGCCGCTAGCGAGCACTACCGCGCGCAGTACGCGAGCAGCCAGGACTTGTGCCTGGCGCTCGCAGAGGAACTGCGCGGGCTGCGTGCGGGGCACGCAGCCGATGCTGGGCAGCCTCGCGGTGGGCTGCATAGCATCGAGGCTCGCGACACATGGCGCGAGCTGGAGATCACCGGCCGCGAGCTCGGCCGGGAGGCGCTGCAGGGGCTCCGCGTGGCGGGCCGCCTATCGAAGGAGACACTGAAGGAAGCCGGAGGCAACCTTCAGCATGAACTGCGGGCGCTGCGCAGCAGGCTGCAGCACGAGTGGCAGAAGGAACAGCGCGCTCGCGAGGAGCGAGACCCGCGCGACAGAAAATAGCGATGGAACGTGACCTCCACGTAAGCAAAGCCTTGCCCTATAAGGATTTGCATCTTGGAGGTCGTCCATTCTTGTGGTATGCTAGGAATCGTATGAACGAAGGAGAATTGGCAGCCAGAGGAGGTGCATCGATGGGAGAGGAAACGAAAAATAATCGCAGCCGGAATACAGCGCTTGTGCTGATTGGAGCCGGTGTTTTTTTGCTTCTGGATCATACCATAGGCTTTTTTCCCATTCTGGCCGTAATCCTAATTTTACTGGGCATTCATCGGGTTCGTTCACGCAAAGAGCGCAAAGGATATGTGCTGATGGGGATCGGTGCTGTCATATTATTTGGTGACCATCTGACAATTGCCATTTCGGTTGTGTTGATTTCATTAGGTTTTTTCTTCATTCGATCCAAGCAGGTTCATAAGGATGATTCGTATACACAAAAGCAAAAGATCGTCGATAGCGTTCGCCTTGGCCGAGAGCCTTGGATTCTACGAAATACCTCGACGTGGTACTTGGTGGGAGAAACGTACATGGATCTCTCGTTGGCCATTCTAGAACAAAAGGAAACAACAGTCATCCTACAAGGTGTTGTAGGAGATATTGATATAAAGATACCCGACGATATTGGCGTTTCCGTTACAGCTTCTGTCATGTTCGGTCAGCTTCATGTAGCCGAACAACGTGAGGCAGGTGTGATGAACAAAGTGGTGTGGCAATCAGAGAATTATCAACATTGCGACCATCGGGTGAAACTCGTGCTCTCTTTCATCGTAGGAGATATCAAAGTTAAAGTATTGTAACGGCTGGAGGGGGCACATCACCAAGTGGACGGCTACAAAAGACGATTAACGAATATGATATGGCGCAGCATGGGGGAAGCCATCCTATTTAGCTTCGCTGTTTTCGGTGCTATGCTATATTTCTTGAATTCAAGACATTTGATCGAACCCTTTACCAGCTGGCAGCAGGGTGTCAAATTCTCGTTCATGGCCTTGTTGATCCTGGGTGTGATTGGTGCGGTGTTCGGTTACTGGAACAGCTCGAAGGTTACACGTAGACTAGAGCCGATGATGGAGACGATGATTTTATTAGAAAAAGGTACATTTGCCCGAGAAGGCTTCCAAAACGGGGATGATGATGAAATCGGACGTTTGGGCGAACAACTCGGCCGTATTATGAAGCGATGGGAAGAGCAGGTGACTTCGCTCCAACGGCTGTCGAATAGTAATGCTGAGCTTACCGAGAAAGCCAAGTTAACCGCGGTCATTGAAGAGCGCCAGCGTTTGGCGCGCGAGCTGCATGATGCGGTAAGTCAGCAGTTGTTCGCGATCTCGATGACAGCAACAGCTGTAGGACGTACGTTGGATAAGGATTTTGAGAAAGCAAAGCGGCAAATTCATCTTATTGAAGAGATGGCTTCTGTCGCTCAATCCGAAATGAGAGCCTTATTGCTGCATCTACGACCGATCCATCTCGAAGGAAAACGATTGTCCGAGGGACTTGTTGAACTCTTGAAGGAGCTGGCAGCTAAGGTGCCAATGGCCATTAGTTGGGATATGGATGAGGAAATCCGTTTGAACAAAGGGATCGAGGATCATCTATTCCGAATCGTACAAGAAGCGCTTTCGAATGCGCTGCGTCACTCTAAGGCGAATAAGCTTGAAGTGAAACTGCTCCATCGCTCGGATGGCATTCGATTGGTCATTCGCGATGACGGCGTTGGATTCGAGCTTGATGCGAAGAAGCTGACTTCCTATGGCATTGTATCTATGAAGGAACGCGTGAACGAAATCGGCGGTTCGGTCGATATCATTACGGCACCTGACCGAGGAACACGCATTGAGATTCGAGTGCCTATTCTAGCAAGTGATCCTCAATTGATCGAGAATTAGCACTGTACATAGAGAGGGAGAAGCGAATGGACGACACCTTAATCAAAGTACTACTTGTCGATGATCATGAAATGGTTAGAATCGGACTTGCGGCTGTTCTAGGGACAGAAGATGGCATTGAGGTTGTTGGCGAAGCGAGCAATGGGCACGATGGCATTCGGCTAGCCCAAGAATATCGCCCTGATGTGGTTCTGATGGACCTGGTCATGGAAGGCATGGACGGAATTGAAACGACTAGAAAATTACTGCAATTGTACCCGGAATGCAAGGTCATTGTATTGACGAGTTTCCTAGATGATGAGAAAATGTATCCAGTTATCGAAGCGGGTGCCTTCAGCTATTTGTTGAAAACCTCGCGAGCATCTGAAATCGCGCAAGCGATTAGAGCCGCGGCTAAAGGGCAGTCGATTCTGGAGTCGCAGGTTGCTTCAAAAATCATGAATCGCTTTCGTCAACCGAAGCCGGTAGCAGAGCCTCATGAAGAGTTAACGGACCGCGAGATGGAAGTGCTTCGCTTGATCGCGAAAGGCAAATCCAATCAAGAACTGGCCGATGATTTATTCATCGGTGTGAAGACGGTGAAATTCCACGTCACTAACGTTCTGTCCAAGCTAGGCGTAGAAGATCGCACACAAGCGGCGATTTATGCCTTCAAGCACGGACTGGCGGAATAACACTAGGGAGCGATAAGCTTGAATATAGTCAGACAGATGTGGAGCTGGTTTGGTTCCATTGCGATTTCCTTTGTATTAGTCGTATTTCTAGGTGTTTTTGTGTTTCAATCGACGAGAGTCAGCGGACATTCCATGGATCCTACGTTACATGATAGTCAGCGTGTGTATGTATCAAAGCTTTCGCATACCTTTCATTATGAACCCAATTATGAAGACATTGTCATTATCGACTCTAGGGTTGAGATGAAGCGGACTTTTAAAAATGATTTGATGGACAGCCCATTGCTCAGCTTATTTGTCCGAGGCGATGATAAGCATGTGTGGATCAAAAGGGTGATTGGTAAGCCAGGGGATGAACTTGAGCTTAAGGATAATCAGATGTACCGCAACGGCGAGCTTCTGAACGAGTCTTATATCAACGAGGAAATGAGAGCGAACGGGAACAAAAAGTGGACCGTTCCAGCCGATCATATTTTCGTGATGGGGGATAATCGAAACAATAGTATGGATAGTCGCGTAATTGGCTTTATTCCTACTGACCATGTGTTAGGTAAAAAGCTATTTTAAATCGAAAGAGGCTGTCTCGCCAGTAGATGATTCTACTTGGGGGGACAGCCTCTTTTCACTTGTCTTTAACTTCACATCTTCGCATCCAGCAACAAGCCGCGCATGGGAACCGGCAAATACGCCCCAAGCTGCGATTGATACTGACCATAAGGATTAAGCGGTGACGATGATAATTGAAACAACGAAGCCGAAGGCAGCTGTTGCAAGTGATCAATATTGCTCACTAACGAGCTTGCGAAGCTGGTGAGATTCAGTAAGCTTTTGTGATCAATGCCGTTAGGCTGTTTAAGCTGCCCCTCAAGGACATCAGCTTGGAGGATCAACTTCCCATCATCCTGCTTGGTGATGCCAAGATCATGCAGTGAATTGGGATCAGCGGCACCCTCTAGGCCTTGAAGCAGGGCATGACTTACGTAGTCAGGTGAGTCTTCTAGCTGATCTTGCAATTCATTATATGTATAAATAAATTTTTGAATATTCTGGGTGATGTTGGGTTGACTCGTGTTAACGAGCGTTTGAGCCGATTGCTTGAGACTTTGCGTAGATTGAACGAAGCCTGCCACGTCTTTGGCAGCCGTCTGTGCGTACTGTTTGTAGGAGAGTTGCTCATATGGCAAATCCAGCATTCGCCGAATCGTATTCGACTTTCCTCCGGAAACCGCACTTACAGCCCCTACACGGTAATAATCCTTGTGGGTTTGATACCTGTTTACAGCCATGACGGATGGGTAAGCATTGATCATGAAGATCACCTCGTTTCATATACGCTAAGTATATCACTTGCGTAGACTGGGGTAAATTGGTACTTGTGGGGTCAATTACAGGATTACCAACATAAGATAGCATTATTGCTTCTTGTGGAGGCGGTGCCATGTGATACGCAAACGTTTGGCTACCATTGACGACGCTGCTATATATCGATTAGTTGTTGAACAATTAGTTCCTTTTTCCCGAATGTATGACTCAAGTACAGGTAATTCAGTGACTTTTTCTGAGATACGTAAGCGACTAAACGCAAATAGAACTTTAGTCATCGCCAAAGGGTACAAACGGCCCTACGGCTTCATTTCGGTTATGCGCAAATCCAGTGTGCTCTTCATTGATATGCTTGCCGTTGATCCGCGTGAGCAAGGGAAAGGCATTGGGCACACACTTATGAAGGCGGCGGAAGACTACGGGCGCAGTGAACGGTGTCATTCGGTTGAGCTCTTCGTTGATGACAGCAACCCGAAAGCGATTCGATTTTATAGCAAAAGAGGGTATGAAATTGATACTTATGTTTCTGAGCTTAGCTGCTATCGCATGAGTAAAAAGATAAAACGGTGAGAAAAGGGCTGTTGATGAATTGAGCATCTACAGCCTTATTTTCTCATTCGTTCTCCTCAATCACTAAACATGGCGGCAATATAATCAATTTGAATATCCACGGGGCCAGTGGGTCTAGGTGTAGGTGCTTGTGCGGGCCCGCCAAAGCGGATGAAGCTGAAGGAATTGAACTGATTTTCCGCTGTCATTTGAGGCGGTGTATCCGGTTGGGCTAGTTTCTTTTTCCCCTTCTTCGTAAGCGTTGGTTTCGTGCTTTTGGAAGTCGATTTGAGTTTAGCCTGCCCAGTATCATTCAAGATGAGCTTGTTTTTCTCAACGCGACTGACGATCCCATAAATGTCAGAGCCATTCGTTAAGTAGACAAGAACGGGCTTTCCGACAAGACTCCTGCAGTTTTTTTCGGTGATCGGGTGAATGGGTTGCATGGCTAGGAGGCACCTCCGTATTGGTATGTATTGTTAGCCTATGCCATGTGGTAGGTAACGGTATAGACGAATGTCTAGTTTCTCATAAGAAAATGTTATGACATAAAGTGACCATATAAGTTGAATAGGATGACAATTTTAGGTATGCTAAGCATATTAACTAATTCTAATAGAGAAAGAATGATGCATAGATGAGTGGAGCTGTGTTTTATATTTTCGGAGCAACGGGTGATTTAGCTAAAAGAAAACTGTTTCCAGCCTTTTACAGTCTTTATCGGGAAGGCAAATTGGGTGATAATTTTGCGGTAGTCGGTCTGGCTCGCAGACCGCGGACGAACGAGCAATTCCGCGAAGACGTGAAAAATTCGATTCAAGATTTCGCTCGTTACAAAAATACGGATGCTGCAGAATGGGAGAAGTTTGCCCAGAGATTCGAATACATGTCACTTGACATTAATAATGTTGCCGGCTTCCATGAACTGAATAATCTCACAGCGAAGTTGGATGAGAAGTATCAAACGGGCGGTAACCGTCTCTTCTATTTGGCGCTAGCACCTGAGCTGTTCGGTAATGTGTCGTACAATTTAAGTGAAGGCGGCTTGCTGAATACACAGGGCTGGCATCGTCTAGTTATTGAAAAACCATTCGGCTACGATTTGCCATCGGCTGAGCGTTTGAATGGACAACTTCGTCAAGTGTTCGAAGAGAAGGATATTTACCGTATCGATCACTACCTTGGTAAAGAAATGGTTCAAAACATCGAATTCGTTCGTTTCGCGAACGCCTTCTTTGAGCCGCTTTGGAACAATAAATACATAGCGAACATCCAGATCACGTTGAGTGAGACGGTTGGTGTTGAAGAGCGCGGTGGGTACTATGACCACTCAGGAGCGCTTCGCGATATGGGCCAAAATCATATGCTGCAAATGCTCATGATGATGGCGATGGAACCGCCTAGCCGTCTACATCCGGAGGATATCCGTGATGAGAAGGTGAAAGTGCTGCGCTCCCTTCGTTTATTCGAAGACGGAGATGATGTACGTGCGAATGTGATTCGCGGTCAATATGCTAGCGGCTCTGCTAAAGGCAAGGCGCTGCCAGCTTACCGTGAAGAGGATTCTGTGAATCCGCAATCGACGACAGAAACGTATTTTGCAGCTCGTGTTCACGTAGATAATTTCCGCTGGGCAGGTGTGCCATTCTATATTCGTACGGGTAAAAGACTACCGGTCAAAACGACCGAGGTCGTTGTGGAATTCAAGAACATTCCGAGCAATGTCTACCTAGCTAAAAAGCATGAGTTAGAGCCTAACCTACTCGTATTCCGTGTGAATCCGATGGAAGGCATTTACTTGAAAATGAACGCGAAGCAACCTGGTTCAGAAGGTGTGATCGTGCCTGTTGCCATGGACTTCTGCCAGAGCTGTCAAATCGGCATCAACACGCCAGAGGCTTACGAGCGTTTGCTGTATGATGCAGCTCGCGGAGATTCCACCTACTTTACACGTTGGGATGAAGTTGCGCTTGCTTGGTCCTATGTGGACCGCATTGCGGCTGCATGGAACGAACAGACGGAAGACCTCAAACATTACCCTGCTGGCTCATGGGGTCCTGAAGAAGCGTCGAAGCTTCTGAGCGAAGATGGTTTCAAGTGGTGGCCGATTAACGGTCAAAATGAAGGGGAAGTCGATTGGGAAGCCGTTCAGAAAACAACCGTATTAGCTTAAACAGTATGTAGCTCATCCAACAGGCGATTTGGCCTGTTGGTTTTTTTCGTGTAGAGACAAGATCAGCAAGAAATCGCTTGATGTCTCCTTGTCTGGACGACGTATATGACACAATTTGTGGTATACTAGTGCATATGGCCATTTTTTCATTTTATACACTAGAGGTGCATCGATGTCACGGAGAGCTTTTGTGCGATGGTTGCTCGCCATTGGGGCTGTTTTAGTAGGATTAAGTGCTTGGTTTAGTCTGTTGGTTAAGAAAAAATTCATCCCTGAGGCTCAGACCGCTGCCCTACCGATGGCAACTGCCGAGCCGCCTCAAGCTAGCCCAGAACCCTCGGAGGAACCGCTGCCTCTTGGTCCGCTGATGTCTTTTTTTATCCTAAGCGATCTTCATGTGACTTCGGGTGATTCACTTCCCAATAAGAAGTTGAGACTTGCGCTGGATGATGTCACCCAATTCGATGGACCAGTCGATGCGATTATGTTGACTGGTGATTTGACTGATACAGGGACTGAGGTTGATTATAAGGCATTGCGTGCCATAATGAATGATTATAAGCTTCCTCCTATTCATGGGAATATGGGGAATCATGATTATTACACGATTTGGATTAATAAAGCGAATAGCTGGGATCAGGATAAAGTCCCGAATGGCAAGAGTGATGCCATAAGTAGAGAGCAGTTCAAGAAGTTCATGGGCTATACTTCCCTTTATAATGATTTTACGACAAAAGGACACTCTATACTTCTGCTTTCGCAAGAAGCTTACGTGCAAGAGAAGCCCGAAGTGGGCGAAGGTGCATGGTACTCAGATGAACAATTGGCTTGGTTCAAAGAAAGAACGGGCAATTTATATAAGCCAGGAAGACCCCTCTTTGTAATGACGCATCAACCGCTGCCGCCAGTTGGCACCAATGGTGCTAGTCATCAGCTCATTCGGGCGATTCAGTTCCGCGAAACATTGAAGCCTTACAAAAATGTTTTCGTCTTCTGCGGTCATCGTCATCAGGATTTCCAGAATGGGACTCCGCACTATATTCAGGAGACCTTCCATTATTTCCATAATGCCTCTGTAGGGAGAACGCTGAATAGGGCGTACCAGCAAACTGCACAGGATAAAGCACAGGGCATTTATGTGCAAGTATTTGCGGATAAAGTGGTTGTGCGCGGCAGGGAATTCAGCACTCGCACGTTCATTGAAGAAGCGAACTGGAGTGTTCCCTTAGAGAAAGCACACGCTTGATTCCAAAGTAGTCAATATGTAAAAGAAGAAGGGAATAAACGAATACATGAAAACGCAACTCACTAAACTTCTCGAAACTGAAATCGCTAAACGACGGACGTTCGCGATTATTTCTCACCCGGATGCCGGGAAAACAACACTAACAGAGAAACTGCTCCTGTTCGGGGGCGCCATTCGCCTAGCAGGAACGGTTAAAGGCCGTAAAGCGAGTAAACATGCTACGTCTGACTGGATGGAGATCGAGAAACAACGTGGTATCTCTGTAACGTCAAGCGTTATGCAGTTCGATTACGAAGGTCACCGCGTCAACATTCTGGATACGCCTGGTCACCAAGATTTCAGTGAGGACACGTATCGTACACTGACAGCCGCGGATAGCGCGGTCATGTTGATCGACGTTGCCAAAGGGGTCGAGACCCAGACGAAGAAGCTGTTCCAAGTATGTCGTATGCGTGGGATTCCCATTTTCACATTCATTAACAAATTGGACCGTGAGGGCCGTGATCCTTTCGAGTTGCTAGAAGAACTCGAAGAAGTACTTGGCATTCGTTCTTATCCGATGAACTGGCCAATTGGGTCAGGGAAGCAATTCTGTGGTGTTTACGACCGTGGGAAATCGCAATTGGAGCTTTATCAAGGCGATGATCATAAGGATATTGAAGTCCGTAAGGTGGATGGGGTAGAAGATCCATTAGTGAAGCAAATCGCAGGCGAATTCCTCCACAAACAATTGTGCGGAGATATTGAGCTGCTGGATGTTGCTGGGGATCCTTTTGATATGGAAAAAGTCATGAAGGGTGAGCTTACACCTGTTTTCTTTGGTAGTGCGGTCAACAACTTCGGTGTGCAGACGTTCCTTGAGAACTTCCTGCAACTAGCGCCACAACCAGAGCCGCGCACAAGCACAGTTGGTGTGATCGAGCCAACGAGAGAGAAATTCTCTGGTTATGTATTCAAAATTCAAGCGAACATGAACCCTGCTCACCGTGACCGCGTAGCTTTCCTGCGTATCGTCTCCGGTAAGTTCGAACGTGGCATGTCCGTGAAGCATGTAAGGCTTGGCAAGGACATTAAGCTCGCGCAGCCGCAGCAGTTCCTAGCGCAAGATCGTGATATCGTGGAAGAGGCCTTCCCAGGGGATATCATCGGTCTGTTCGATCCAGGTATATTCCGGATTGGCGATTCCTTAAGCGAAGGGGAAGAAGTCATCTTCGATGAGTTACCAACCTTCTCTCCGGAGCTATTCAGCAAAGTATCGATCAAAAATGCTTTGAAGCAAAAGCAGTTCCTGAAAGGGATCGATCAATTAACCGAGGAAGGGATGATCCAAGTCTTCACCACAATTGGGTTCGAGGACATGATTCTTGGTGTCGTTGGTCAACTTCAATTCGAAGTACTGGAGCATCGGATGAAATCGGAATATGGCGTAGATATTCTCTTGCAACGACAGAACTACCAGTTCGCACGTTGGATCATCGATGATAAAATCGATCCGGCTAAATTCCGAATCAACTCGCAATTGGTAAAAGATAAGAAAGGAAATTACGTTGGCTTATTCGAGAGTGAATATGCGCTGYGTTCTTCCATTGATAAAAACCCAAGTGCACAGTTCTTAACGAGTGCGCCTTAATAAAAACATGAAAAAGAGGCTCTCCTGATTCTGTGATTCAGGGGCAGCCTCTTCTTGTTTATTATAGTCGCCAACCGCCAGTTGCCTTCATACACTAGGATGGGGTGAATTCGAAGCTGGAGGCTAGGTATGAAGAAGCGTATAAAGATGCGTACAATTAAGCGTATAAAGAAGATCACCAAGAAAGCGTTAGGCTTGAATAGAGCAAGATATGTAAGCAGCAAAATCGGAAAAACCATGGCCGTCGTGTCGGATGAATCACTTCGCAAGTATGTGCCAAGCACCAAACGTATGACGTCAGCAACCTTACAAGAAATGCTCGATCAATATAAAATGGTCTATGTCAAACCCAATGTAGGGATGTTCGGGAACGGTGTGATCCGTATCGAGTTAACGGGGGAGGACGAAGAACGGTCCTATTCTTACCAATCCGGTGTCACGATCAAAAGGTTCAAAGCCTTCGCTGACATGTACGCCTCTCTCCTTAAACTAACAAGGAAGCGTCGCTATTTGGTACAGAAAGGGATACATTTGTTGACCTATAAGGGGAATCGTTTTGATCTCCGTGTCATGGTTCAGCAGACGCCTGCTCGCAAATGGGAGACCACTGGGGTTATCGGTCGCGTGGCACATCCCTCGAAGATTGTGACGAATTTTCATAATGGAGGTACGCTGAAATCGGTGGATACGTTGCTACAGAAGTATTTGCCGCCTACGGAGAGGAAAGAGTATGTTAAGCAGCTGCATGTGATGGGAATCCAGGTGGCGAAGGCGATTAACGCGCGGTATAGAGGGGTAAAAGAGATCGGGGTCGATGTAGCCTTAGATAAGGATCTGCATCCCTGGGTTCTTGAGGTGAACACAAGTCCGGATCCTTATATTTTTCAGAGATTAAGTGATAAGCGCATTTTTGCAAAAATGAGAAGATACGCCAAAGCATACGGCCGGTTATGAAATCATAACCGGTCTGTTGTCGTACATATGGAAGTTTTGTTCGATGTCATAGGCGGAAATAGGGGGACTTAGCAAGAACCCCTGAATCATTGTACAGGTTGTTTCTTTCAGAATATCAAACTGTCCGATATCCTCAACACCTTCGGCGACCACTTGAATATTGAGGGCATGGCCGAGGTGGATGATGATCATAAAGTGCGAAGGGGAGATAAACAATATTAAGAGTTTGCTTTTATGACAAAAATTGGACTTTATTTTCTTGATTTTTAATGAAAAATTGATGAAAATGTCGAATATTAGCGGAAATCGGGTAAAACGGAAATATCGGAATATGTATTGACAGAAATAGCTTCTGAATGAGAAAATGTACGCGTGTACATAAAAGGTGGGAATGAGCGGAAGGGAGCCTGTCAACATGGTAACGAGAAAAGAGGTTGCTGAGCTAGCCAAGGTATCAGAAGCGACCGTATCTCGTGTGTTCAATGGACTTGGTCCGATGAAGCCTGCAACTAAAGAACGTGTACTTGAAGCGGCGAAAGTGCTTGGATACCACCCTAATGCGATTGCGCAAAGCTTCGCTCGAAGAAGAAGCGGTAATCTCGGAGTTGTGCTTCCGTATATGCCGAAAGTGCATCTGTTTTCCGCGTATTATTTTGCGGAGATTCTGAGCGGAATTGGCGAGCAGGTGAGGGAGCAAGGCTATGACATGTTGTTGTCCCTGCTTACACCGGACGATGAGTTGGATTATGGACGGTTATACCGCTCGCAAAAGGTGGATGCTTGTGTGATTCTGGGTGCACGAGATACCGAGTCCCAGCGAAGCTCTTTGCTGCAATTGCAGGGGCAGGGACATCCATTTTGCTTGGTGAATCAACGGTTTGAGGGGTTATCCTTCCTGGAAGTAGATGCGGATCATGTGGAGGGAAGCTATCAAGCGGTACGCCATTTGCTGGGTGAAGGCTATCGTAAGATTGCATTTCTCAACGGATCCCCGCAGTATTCAAATTCCTTGGATAGACTTCATGGCTATCAAAAGGCAATGCTGGAAGCAGGCTTAAAGGTTGATCCTGAGCTGCAGTTTGAGGGGAACTACAGCCGTACTAGCGGCTATGAATCAGCGGCAAAGGTGTGGGAGATTCGGGATCAGGTAGAAGCTATATTTGCGGCTAATGATCGTATGGCCATTGGATTGATGCAAGGACTGCGCGAACGCGGTTGGGTAGCTGGGCGAGACTTCGCAGTCATTGGTTGCGATGACTCGGATGCTGCGAAGCTAAGTGATCCGCCGCTCAGCAGCATTAAAGTGCCATTCTTTGAAATGGGTAAGCAGGCGGCACGCGCAGTGCTTGCAAGTGTTGGGCAGGGAAGTAATGAGACTCAGCTGCAAGTTAAGCTGCCGACGGAAGTGAAGGTTAGGCAGTCTTCGAGGTGTGGCGTAAGGCGTGATTAGTGAGTGTAGATGTATATGACTTTGGGGAGGCGTGAGTTCGGTGAAGAAAACATTTAATATCGGGATGATTGGCTATAAATTTATGGGAAAAGCGCATAGTCATGCTTATAAAGATTTACCTATGTTCTTCCCACAGACGGCGATTCCGAAGATGAAGCTCATCTGCGGTCGCGACGAGAACGGTGTTCGTCAGGCAACGGAGCAATTCGGCTGGGATGGGTATGTGACAGATTGGCGCGAGCTGGTCACGCATCCCGATATCGACGTGGTCGATATCAATGCGCCAAGTGATGCGCACAAGGAAATTGCTTTGGCGGCGGCGAAGGCCGGCAAGCATCTCTTCTGTGAGAAGCCGCTGGCGCTGACCCTTGCTGATGCAAGGGAGATGCTCGATGCGGCTGAAGAGGCTGGCGTGAAGCACATGGTAGGCTTCAACTATCGGTTTGCACCAGCGGTACAGCTGGCGAAGAAGCTTGTGGCGAGCGGCCGACTCGGCCAGATCTATCACTTCCGTGCTTGGTTCCTGCAGGACTGGATCGTAGATCCGACGTTCCCGTTGGTATGGCGCTTGCAGAAGGAGATCGCAGGCTCTGGCTCGCACGGTGATTTGGGCGCGCATCTCATCGATCTGGCGCACTTCCTTGTGGGTGACATGACGGAGGTTATCGGGATGAGTGAAACGTTCGTGAAGGAGCGTCCGCTTCCAACTTCCATGACAGGGCTTAGTGCCAAAGGCAGTAAAGATGCGCCGCATGGACCGGTTACCGTAGACGATGCGACTTTGTTCATGGCGCGATTTGCGAACGGCGCATTAGGCAGCTTCGAGGCTACACGGTTTGCACCTGGGCACCGGTGTACGAATTCTTTTGAAATTAATGGTAGTAAAGGCAGTGTGAAATTCGATTTCGAGCGATTGAATGAATTACAGGTGTATTTTACAAGTGATGAAGAGGATGTTCAGGGCTTTAGACGCGTGCTAGCAACGGATGCCTCACATGCTTATATGGATGCTTGGTGGCCGGCAGGACATACCATCGGGTATGAACATACATTTGTACATGAAGTGGTGGAGTTGATGACAGCGCTCTCTGAGGATCGTCAGCCGGTTCCAAATTTCGTGGATGGCGTGAAGTGTCAAGAGGTGCTGGAAGCCGTGGATCAATCGATCGCGCAGCGCCGTTGGGTGAGCATTAGCGAAGTATAAAGGGTCAATAGAGAGGAGCAAGTTTGCGATGAGTCAGAAACAAGCATTGATTGTATGGGGTGGCTGGGATGGTCATCAACCCGAGGAGGTTGCGGGGATTTTTGCAGGTTTGCTGCGTGAAGAGGGCTATGGTGTCGAGGTTTCGGATACGCTGGACAGCTTCCGTGATGAGGAGCGTTTGACGAGCATAGATCTTATTGTGCCTGTGTGGACAATGGGGAAGATCGAAAAAGAGCAGCTAACGCCTTTAATCAACGCGGTCAAAGTAGGCGGAACAGGGATTGCAGGTTGTCATGGCGGGATGGCCGATTCCTTCAGAAATGATGTGGAATATCAGTACATGGTGGGCGGCCAATGGGTGGCACATCCAGGGAATGATGGTGTTACCTATACGGTTCGTATGAAAGACAAAGAGCAGCCATTGACTACGGGCATCGGTGATTTCGTTGTTGTATCTGAGAAATATTATATGCATGTCGATCCAGCAAATAAGGTGCATGCGGTGACAGACTTTGACGATGTGGAAATGCCAGTTGTGTGGACCAAAACCTATGGCGCAGGCAAAGTATATTATAACTCACTTGGCCATCAGGCTAACATTGTTCGTATGCCGGAAACATTAGAATTGATGCGACGCGGGTTGCTATGGGCGACACGTTAATCATAAGGGGGAAATAATGCGATGAACAAAATGAAGGTTGGTATTATTGGTTGTGGAAATATAAGTGCGGCTTATATGAAAAATATTCCGACATTTGCACATTTGGAATTAGTTGCTTGTGCAGATATTGACTTGACTAGAGCACAGGCGCGCGCGGAAGAGTTTGCAATTCCTCATGCGTATACCGTGGAACAATTACTAAGTGATCCTCAAGTAGACATCGTGATTAACTTGACGATTCCAGCTGTACATGCGCAGGTATGTATTCAAATTCTAGAAGCGGGTAAACACGCATATGTGGAGAAGCCGCTTGCTGTTACGCGTGAAGAAGGCCAACAGATTTTAGAAGTAGCTAAACGCAAAGGGCTGCTGATTGGCAGTGCGCCAGATACGTTCCTTGGTGGAGGACTACAAACAGCTTTGAAGCTGATCGAAGATGGTTGGATTGGCACACCGATTGCCGCTACAGCATTCATGATGAGCAAAGGACACGAAGGTTGGCATCCAGATCCGGAGTTTTATTATGCCAAAGGCGGCGGTCCGATGTTCGACATGGGTCCTTACTACTTAACTGCCCTAGTGGCATTGTTGGGTCCGATACGCCGTGTAACGGGTTCAACTGCGGTTAGCTTCCCGGAGAGAACGATTACGAGCGAGAAGAAGCGCGGGCAAAAAATTACAGTAGATACGCCAACACACATTGCAGGCGTACTAGATTTCCATAGTGGAGCGATCGCAACACTCGTGACAAGCTTTGATATAATTGGCGGCACACAGTTGCCAAACATTGAAATCTACGGCAGCCACGGCTCCTTGCGTGTGCCTGACCCGAATACATTCGGTGGGAAGGTTCTTATTCGCAAAGGCGGCTCTGATTATGAGCCGATCCCACTTTCACACGGATACACAGATCAGTATCGCGGACTCGGTGTTGCGGCAATGGCACAGGCGTTGATTACGGGGGATAGCTCCGCTCATCGCGCGAACGGCGAGCTAGCCTACCATGTGCTAGAAGCGATGCATGGCTTCCATGATGCGTCCGATTCCGGACAGCATTATGTAATGCGTAGCAGCTGCGAAAAGCCGGCAGCGATGAATCCGTTGACGGTACTATAAATAGAATCCTCCTCGTGATTTGTTCGCGAGGGGGATTTTTTACATTTTTAAAAAGCGATGGTCGATATTTAACGGTTGGATTTCACTGAAGATGTGCCTTGAGTGTTTCGACGAGCGTATCCTGTGTACTAGCTTCTGAATGCTGCCATATGATTTCAAAAAGCACACCTAGTCCAGGTAAAACTTTCTCTTCTCCGCCGATGGACTCTTCAATAACTTCCTTCAGCTCTTCACTTGACTTGTTATTAACCCGCTGGTGGATGGCTTGTCTTAAGGTGATATTCATTCGAGGACCTCGCTTCCATTTCATTCTCGCTATTAATATGTACAGATGAAGATGGCTTCATCCTTCCCACACTTCGCCAATGCGCGGTCGTTGTTCGATTGTGGAGAAGTGAGTATACAGGTTCAAGTATGATATAATGGGATGATGGGATGAATTCTTGGGAATATGGAGGAACGTGAGCGGTGAGAAAACAATTTGCGATTATTGGGATGGGAAGATTCGGTTCAGCTGTCGCTAAGACGTTATCACAATCAGGGTTCGAGGTTCTAGCCATTGATCGGAGCGAAGAAACAGTGCAAGAGGTTTCCGCCTATGTCACACATGCCGTTCAAGCGGATTCAACTGATGAGGAAGCAATGAGGGCATTAGGAATTAGAAATTTTGACGTAGTCGTCGTGGCAATTGGGGAAGATATTCAAGCGAGTATTCTAACTACATTGATTCTCAAAGAAATGGGCATAGAAACGACGATTGTAAAAGCGGTGAATGACCTTCACGGCAAGGTACTCAAGAAAATTGGCGCGGATAAAATCGTCTACCCGGAGCGAGATATGGGACAACGTGTAGCGCATCATATGATTTCATCGAATATTATCGATTATATTGAGCTGTCGGCCGATTATAGTATCCTAGAAATGAAAGCATCGAAACAGATGATTGGTAAAAGCCTGCGTGAGCTTGATGTGCGCGCTAAATTTGGCTGCAATGTGATTGCCATAAAGCAGAATGAGCAGATGATCATCCCGCCGAGTGCGGAAGAGCCAATTAAACAAGATGATATTTTAGTTGTTGTGGGTAAAAATTCGAGTCTTCAAACCTTTGAAGTCACTTTTGCGGAGTAGGTAAATTCATGAGGAATTCATATATAGAAATCATGTCAGTTCAAAATACGAGAGTGAAAGATTGGGCTCTGCTCTTAGAGCGGCGCGGCAGGGAGAAGCAGGGCAAATATATCATAGAAGGCTATCATTTGATTGAGGAAGCATTGAAGGCTGAAGCGCACGTGGAGGTTATTCTTTTTCTAGCGGAAAAAGGAATGCCTATGGAGCTTAACGCGCTCGCTGGCGACCGCGTCGTTGAATGGGTTGGCGTCAGCACAGCGGTGCTCGCCAAATGCTCTGATGCGCAGACTCCGCAAGGCGTCGTGGCGATTGTGGCGCGGCCACAGCTTAGTGCGGAGACGCTGCTCGCCGGCGAGCATGATCTGGTTGTGGTGCTGGACGGCGTCCAGGACCCAGGCAACCTGGGCACGATCATCCGCAGCGCGGATGCCGTCGGGGCCAAAGCGGTCGTATTAGGTCGCGGCACCGTCGACCTGTATAATCCCAAGACGATCCGATCGACGATGGGATCGATGTATCATCTGCCGATTGTGGAGGCAGATTTGGAGGAACTGTTGCCGCGAGCGCGTGAGCGCGGCGTGCAGCTCGTGACGACGAGCCTGCAGGCGCAGGGCTCGTGCTACGACACGGACCTGCGGCAGCCGACGTGGCTGATTCTAGGCAACGAGGCCAAAGGCGTGTCGCCGGAGGTTGCTGCGCAGTCGGATGTGAAGGTTATTATTCCGATGCAGGGCAAGGCGGAATCGCTGAACGTCGCGATGGCGGCGACGGTTTTGTTGTTTGAGGCTGCGCGGCAGCGGATGGTGTAACCAAATTCGGGATTATACCCAGAGATTATCATTTCGTTAACGAGAGACTATGCTAACGCAACCAATAGTTAAGCAAAAACAGGGAGCAGACCGCCACGGGCAGTTGCTCCCTATTTTCATTGAAGTAATTGACGGGATAGTTGAGGAACTTTCGGGGAAAATACCTTGAAAAGGAGGATATTTCCTATGTTTTGGAAGGGATTTAAATATACATTTAGACTAGAGGCTTATGTATTTCTGATCGTATTTATTGTTTTCATGCTAATATTTAATAAATCGGTGGTAGCAGCTCCTCCTAGCGATGGAGAATTAAAGAAAATAAGCCCATATGATCCATATGTTGCCCCCCTTGGAAACATAGATTTGATGAAAGAGGCAATGTTATTCGAATTGTACTTTTGAAGTTTGGAAACACTGGAGCTAGATTCTATGAAATATCTGGTGTAAGAAAGGATGGTCATGGTGGTTTTAATGTAAAGGTTACGGGGTGTGTAGAGCACGGAGCAGTCGTTGACAATGTTGAAATAATTTTAGGATCACCGCATTTCGGCAGTCCATTAGTAGTGGAGGAAATATTAATTACTGGAACTAAAAAAAAAGACTGAAGGAACATTGTTCCACCAGTCTTTTTTTATTAGGTTCAAATTAAAGGTTAGAAAAAACACTCTGTTAAGTAGGTATGAAAACCTAAATTGTTTAAATAATCATCTTATTTCACACAGATTATTGAGAAGTAGCTTGTAGTGTCGATTGAGCTTGACTAATCATTGTTTGTGCTTGTGCTATTTCATTTGATGCTTGCTTAAGAGCTTCTTCACAAAGTGTGGGATTAGCTGCTGATTGTTCAATAGCTTGACTAATAAGACTTTTAGCAATTGTTGTTGCTGCTTCTGCTTTCTTCAACTGGTTTGGATCAATTTGTTGTGCCAATTTTCGAACCTCCAAGATAATGTATTTGAACTAAACAACTGTTATATAATCTTCGATTAATGGTGATTTTATGTACTGGAAAACGAATCAATAAATGAATCGATTTTGAACTTCAAAACATCGAAGTGTTACTAAAGGAGCACAAAGCAGATAAAGACAACCATCGCAATTAATGGAATTTAACGTGTTAATGTCGCGAAATTACACTTCCTTTGGCATGAATATGAACTAAAAAATTGCCAGTCGATATGCTATTCTCAATCTGAATAGCAATGACTGGCAATTTTGATATCATAACCTTTCATAGGAAGAAGGATGGACGACAATGAGCAACAAGCTTCGTATTGGGATCATCGGAACTGGGGGCATTGCTAGGGCGCACATATCTGCGTACAAAAAACTACCCTACGTTGAGATCGTTGGTGTGGCGGACGTTATTCCGGGCAAGGCGTTCGCATTTGCGCAGGCGGAGGGCTTAGCGGAAGCGGCTTCTTTTGACAGCCATACTGAGTTATTGCGCATGGATTTGGATGGGGTCAGTATTTGCACGCCGAACGTCTCTCATCACGTGACTACGGTTGATTCTTTGCGCTCAGGCAAGCATGTGCTGCTTGAAAAACCGATGTCCATCACGCTTCAGGAAGGGATTGACATGACGCAGTCGGCGAAGGAGAGCGGGAAAATGCTAACGCTAGGTTTCCAGCCGCGCTATGATCCGAATATGAAGCTGTTGCAAACGATTGTGCAATCGGGACGACTCGGTAACGTGTACTATGTGGAGACGGGGGGCGGACGCCGCCGAGGTATGCCTGGAGGTACATTCATCAGTCAAAAGCTTGCAGGAGCCGGAGCGATGGCCGATATTGGTTGTTACTCACTGGACATGGCGCTGAACACGCTTGGATACCCTCGACCGTTAACAGTGTCTGCATTCACTTCTAACCATTTTGGTACAAACGCACTGTATCATCCAGAAGCAAGCAAGTTCGAAGTCGAAGATTTCGGTGTAGCGATGGTGCGCTTCGAGAATGATCTTGTGCTGCAGTTCAAAATATCGTGGGCGATGCACATGGATACACTTGGCGCAACGATGTTTCTTGGTACAGATGCGGGTCTTAAAGTTACGCCTGCTGGTGTTGGACCATGGTCAGGTGTGTGGGATGGAGCAGTTGGATCCATCACGCTATTCCATGATGAATTCGGAGGTCATACATCAACGTCGATTCCGCTCGTCGAGCATAAATTGAATCTGTTCGATCAGAAGGTACATGATTTTGCCGAAGCGATTCGGGACGGTCGACCAGCTCCGATACCTGGTGAACAAATTCTCATCCAGCAAGCGATTATTGACGGAGTGCTGCGGTCAGCGGCAGCCCGTCGCGAGGTATCTGTTGAGTTGCCAAGTTAAACGATTGCCTAATAAGGGTTGCTCCACCATTATGTCGTAACACGGGGAAACAGTTTCCATTAGGCAGAAGCATCATAGTGAAGTATCATTTAGAACAGGGTGATATCAAATGTTCATTTCTCCTATGATGCTGTACAATGCCAAAAATAATAAGCCATTTTACAGCAAGAATCATATAGCCGAACTCAAATTAGATGGTTTACGTTGTATTGTTTCCAACATGGATAAACTATATGTGTACACGAAACACAATGACCTGGTTACGCATAAATTCCCTGAGTTACTAAGATGTCCTGTGCCTGAAGGAACCATACTTGATGGTGAATTAGTTGTCATGGATGATCAAGGGAAACCTGACTTTGAAGCGATGTCCGCGAGGTTTTTATCTAAGAAGAATAAGAAACCTGTGGTTTTTTGTGCTTTTGACATTTTGCGATACAAAGGAATAGACGTCACGGGCTTAAGCTTACTAAAGCGTAAAGAGCTATTGGATCAGGCTTTCACTGAAAATGAGAATTATAAAAAGGTTAACATGTTTGAGGGAAATGCTGTTGATTATTTTGAGCAGGTCCGCGAGCGTGGTCTTGAGGGCATTATTATTAAATCCATAAAAGAAAATTCCAACTACGCCATAAACAAACGGTCGATTCAATGGCAAAAAGTGATTAATTGGACTTATGCAGATGTGTATATTTCAGGTTATAGAAAAAGCAATTTTGCTTTTCTGGCCTCTATTGATGCAGCAGATGGATCTAAGCTACCAGTAGGAATCATTGAATCTGGCGTATCACCAAACCATATACAAGCCATAGAACGTGTGAAGAGACGCTTAGTATTCAAGGAAGACAAGAATTTTGCTTATATGGAACCTCGGATCATGGCCAGAATTAAGACGAGGAGCTGGACCCAAAGCGGGCGACTGCGTTCACCGGAATTTATAGAATTCGTTATATGAGCTTGGAGAGACTGGAAGCACCTAGGAAGAATGGGTGATTTCAGTCTCTTTTATATACCCATTCATTTACATAATCTGCATCGATTCCGCGCATGATAGTCATACTATCGAAATGTCAGGATAATGGTGAGTATGACCATGTTTTCCATAAAAAATATGTTGTTCAAATCTAAACCCAAGTTCCAAAAGCCAATCGCGAAGGAGACATCGTCATATAATTTCGTTGCTGATTTGGCTCAAACGAAGATACAATTCCAAGAATCGTTTCGCATGTTTCCTGATTTAGTTTGTAGAGAACTGACCCATAAAGTTACGTATGGTGTCTTTTATCTAAGCCATTTAGCGGATTCAGAACTACTTATTCAAGAAATCCTCAATCGATTAATTGAAATCGAAGATTTGCCTTCACCTGAGAAGCTTGTGGATTTGCTTCCAATAGGTCAGCTGCTGTTGGACGATAATTGGTATCACATGCAGCAACATATTTTACAAGGTTGGACTTATATTCACATAAGCGGATATCCGTATGGTATTCTCGCTAACACGACGAAGCGAAGAGAACGAGCGTTGACTAAGCCGGAAAATGAAAGTCAAATCTTAGGTCCGCAAATCGCTTTTACGGAAAATTTGGAAACCAATTTAGCGCTGATCCATCAATATTTACCTAATCCTGATTTAAGCGAAATAGCAATGAATATGGGTGAAAACACCAAAACCAACATACGTCTCGTTTACTTGAATAACCGAGCCGATTTAGAAATGGTTACACATATTTATAATTGCATACAAGCGTTGGATCTGGAAGCGCTATTAGATGCAACGATTTTAGCGCAATGGATGGAGGATAACCCCAGTTCCGCTTTTCCGCAAATGATTACGACAGAAAGAGTAGATCGGGCCATATTTCCCCTGCTGGAAGGAAAGGTTGTTATTGTTGTAAACGGCAGCCCACAAGTTATTATCTGTCCATCCACGTTTTTAGATTTTTTTAAGTCTATTGAAGATTATTATTATAGATGGGTTACAGGGTTGTTTTTGCGAGGACTGCGAATTGTGGGTATTGCTATTTCCCTTTTCGCTACGGCCATCTATGTTGCTGCTCTTACGTACCATTACGAAATCATTCCACAGGCATTTCTGGTCCCACTTGCCCAATCCCGTGCCAGAGTACCTTTTCCTCCACTTGTAGAAGCGCTGATGCTGGAAATGATCATTCAGTTATTAAGTGAAGCAGGTGCAAGACTACCATCCAAAGTAGGTCAAACCATGGGGATTGTTGGCGGTATTGTCATAGGGCAGGCAGCAGTACAAGCAGGCTTCACCAGCAATATTTTAATCATCATCGTTGCTCTAAGCGCCTTATCCTCGTTCACAACCCCGGTGTTTGCCATGGCGAATACGATCCGGATTATTCGATTTCCAATTATTCTATCAGCAGGTATAATTGGCGGTTTAGGTATCACTGTAAGCATCGCTTTTTTAATTTTGCATTTACTAAGGCAATCCAGTCTGGGGCAACCTTATTTCTACCCTCCTTATACAATTGAAGATAAAAACAAACGAGACGGCCTTATCAGGCTCCCTTACAAAGCGGTCCCGAAACGATCGGTATTCGCTAACATGGGGGAGAACAACCTGAAGGGAAACAAGGATATCGATGAGTAAAACACAACAAACGTATATGTATAGCAGCTTTCTACTCATGTTTATTATCCATGACACTCAGGTGGGGGTAGGTCTTCCCGGTTACCAAAGAATTGTGTTTGGTATTGCAGGCCATGATGCGTGGATTGTTGTCCTGATTGCTGGCTTACTTACACAGCTCGTGGTCTGGTTGATGATTAAAACATTGGCGAAATTCGAAAGTAAGGACCTCTATGACATTCATTTACTGGTCTATGGAAAAATGATCGGCAATGTCGCGAATCTGGTCTACATGGTTTATTTCTTAATCGCAACCATCATTGTGATGCGCAATTATATCGAAATGATTCAGGTCTGGTTATTTCCAAATGCCCCACAATGGGTGCTTGCGTTATTGATTACAAGTGTTGTTTTTTATGGTGTTAATGGGGGCTTGCGAACGATTGTAGGCGCTTGTTTCATGTTTGTGACTCTTACGGTTTGGCTTATTTTCTTACTTTACTTTCCTTTGATATATGCGGATTGGACGGGGGTACTACCCCTATTGGAAGCAGATCTGAAGCATCTGAGTAAAGGTGTTCTTTCGATGTCATTCACAATGACAGGGTTCGAAATTCTTTATTTTATTTACGCGTATGCCAAAGATAAGTCCAAAGTCCAACGGTTTACCCAAATTGGTTTAATGAGTGTAACCTTGGTGTACACAGCAGTGATGTTTGTTTCTATTGTTTTCTTCAGTGGAGGCGAGCTTTTGAAGACGGATTGGGCTACGTTTACGATGCTGAAAATTATCAAATTTCCGTTTTTGGAACGGTTTGAATATATAGGCGTTAGCTTATGGTTGTTAGTGATCGTGCCAAATCTGCTCATGTATAGCTGGGCGGCGACGAAGGGACTCAAACGCACTTTTGCATGGAAACAAAAATATTGGTTGTATCTATTCATGGGAGTTGCCTGGATCGCTTGTTCTTTTGTTGACTCACGGACTCAGATTGATTATATGAATAATCTTTTTGCAAAGTGGGCGGTCTATATCGTTTACGTGTATCCGGTGGTGCTCTTCGGAATTGTTCAATTTCATTTCTGGAGGCAAAAGAAAAGGAGTCAGTCAGAGGTGATCGCGTGAAAAGATTCAATATCATTTTCCTCGTAATGCTTGTATTCATTTTGGTAAGCAGCTTACATTTGGAGACAAATGTGTTGGAGAAATTAGGAATGACGATTGCAGCCGGGTATGACCAAGGGGAAGGCGATAAAATTAAGGCTACCTACGTGATCCATCAGATCGATCCGAATGCCAAATCCTCTGTCATGACGATCACTTCTGAGGGACTAGCCAGTAAAGGAGCTCGTGTTGCCGCTAACCGTAAATCGAGTAAGAAAGTCGTTTCAGGTCAACTTCGGGTCGCTATTTATGATTATAAACTTGCCCAGGCTGGACTTCTACCATTGGTAGACACCTTATTTCGAGATGCTTCCATTGCCAGTACGGTTTATATGGCTGTCAGTAAAGACAATGCAGAAGATCTATTAATGCATAAATATACGCAGTTCCCGGATGTTGGAACCTTTATTGTAGACAACATCCACCAGAATATTATGGATGAACAGATGGTTTCAGGCACACTTCATGAATTCCTCTCAGCCTTATATTCTACGGCAGATCCCATGGTACCGCTTCTACAACGAAAAGGCGATACGGTAGAGCTAAAAGATGTGGCCGTATTCAGTGGTGATAAAATGGTAGGTACAGTAGACCCAAGGGAAGCTTTCTTCCTCAAGACGATACGGGACCGATATAAAGCGGGTAGCGTAGAACTGTTCTTAGATACGAATCAGTTGGGAGATATCGTGAAGAATGTCAAAGATAAGACCGTACGAGTTGTGGTGGAGAATATAGCTAGTGATAGCACCAAAAAGTTGATCAGCCGAGACCCGCTTAAATTTCAGGTGAATATCAAATTGAAGGGCATGCTTACGGAAAGTTCTGCGCAGCTTGATCTCGGCCAAGCCAGTGTCATTCAAGCCCTGCAAAAGCAAATGAATGATAAGTCTGAAGAACATATACAAGCTTTGTTAAAGAAATTAACTGCACTAGATTCGGATCCAATCGGATTTGGAGAAGTCTTCCGAAGTCGGGTGTATCACTCCAATCTAACGAGCGATTCATGGCATGAGATGTACAAAACGGCATCGTATGATGTCCATGTCGACATGCGACTCGTGCGGTTGGGTCAAATACAGTAAGAGGACTATCGATTTCTATGTGAATCAGAATACGGCAGGCACCAAAACCATTACCTTCCGCTACGCTGCAGCGGCTGTGACCGAATGACGGGTCTATAACCGAAAAAGGTTAAAAATTTACACTAGTCAAATAATACCAGATGCTTTAAGCTTGACTCATTGATGGATTAAGATGAGGAGGCTACTACAGATGGAAATCAAATTATTTAAAGCGTTATGGGGCATGGAAGGTTCTCTAGAGTCCCAGTTTGAGCGAATTGCTGCAGCGGGCTATGTCGGAATTGAAGCGCCAATGCCTACGCTTGCGGAGGAAGATCAGTTCCGTAAGCTGTTGGAAGCGCATCAATTAGACTATATTGCCATGGTATTTACCGCGGGACCTGACCATGTCGCTTCCTTTGGTGAGCAAGTGGCGCGTGCGGTTTCATTTCGTCCCATTAGCATTACGTCACATAGTGCTAAGGATTCGATGCCTTTTGAAGAGCAAGTCGAATTCTTTCGTGAAGCGGCTGTAATTGAGAAGAGATATGGGATTGCGATTGGCCATGAGACTCATCGCGGCAGATCGTTGTACAATC
Organism: Paenibacillus sp. P4_A9; assembly: GCF_056402415.1. Classification (NCBI taxonomy): domain Bacteria; kingdom Bacillati; phylum Bacillota; class Bacilli; order Caryophanales; family Paenibacillaceae; genus Paenibacillus; species Paenibacillus sp. P4_A9. The sequence continues at coordinate 89,636 of NZ_JBFUHL010000010.1, read as the reverse complement.
CATGGGAAACCGGAAGACTGCTGGATGCCGTGCCTGAGATCAAACTAACAGCTGATTACAGCCATTGGTGCTGTGTAACGGAGACTACCTTGGAGCAACAAGAGGAGAATCTGCGTAAATCGTTCTCACGTGTACAGCATATTCACGGCCGCGTAGGTTACGCACAGGGTCCGCAGGTACCAGATCCACGAGCACCGGAGTACGCACACGAATTGCAGCGGCATTTGAGCTGGTGGGATAGTATTGTCCAAGCGCACCAGCAGCAAGGCCGAGCGGCAATTACTTTTACCCCAGAATTTGGTCCTCCGGGCTATTTGCACACCTTGCCGTTTACGAACCAACCAGTTGCAGATTTATGGGATGTTTGCCTTTGGATGGGAAAACATTTCAAAGGACAATATAAACATGTCTAATCCTATTACTCTCTGTTGAAGGTAAAACAACATGCTAAGAAAATTACAGAAAATGCCTGCCTCAAGACATATTGTTATCGCATATTTGATCGGTATAGTTCTCATTGCCGTTCTTCTTAAATTACCTATTAGCTTAAAAGAAGGCGCCACAATTTCTTTTGTGGACGCCCTTTTTACATCAGCTAGTGCTGTCAGTGTGACGGGTCTGACGACTGTGGGCATCAAAGATACGCTAAGCGGCTTCGGAATTGGCGTACTGATCATTGCTTTTCAATTCGGCGGCATCGGCGTAATGACACTAGGCAGCTTTTATTGGCTGTTGTTCGGACAAGAGATTGGATTGCTGCAGCGTAAGATGATTATGATTGACCAGAATCGCCACAATCTATCTGGGTTGGTTCAGTTAATGCAGATGGTACTGGGCTTTACACTGATCCTAGAGGCGATTAGCACAGTGGTGTTTGGCTTGTATTTTTATTTCGCTGGCGAATACGGGTCGATTTGGAGCGCCTTGTACTATGGTATGTTTCATACCATTTCGGCGTTTACGAATGCTGGTTTTGATCTGTTCGGCAACTCTTTACTTGATTATTCGGAGGATTATTTCGTACAGGTGTTTACAATCGTATTGATTGTTTTAGGCGGTATCGGATTTCCAGTATTGGCAGAACTGCGAGAGTACTTGTGGGGCGGACATACGAATTTCCGATTCTCCCTGTTTACCAAGCTGACACTCGTTACGACATCTGCGTTATTGCTGTTCGGCGCGATCGGCTTTTGGTTAACGGAGCGGACACATGCTTTGGCAGGGATGAGCTGGCATGGGAAAATACTTAGCGCACTCTTCACATCCGTCACATCTCGCAGCGCAGGGCTGACAACCATTGATATGTCCACAATTACAGAGGCAAGCTTACTGCTTGTATCCATACTGATGTTTATTGGGGCAAGCCCATCTAGTATGGGAGGCGGCGTTCGAACAACGACCGTAGCCGTTATTGTCCTGGCTCTTGTTGCTTATGCTCGCGGTGAGAAGGAGCCGAAGGTCTATGGTCGGATGATTAGCCAAGAGGACTCGCTCAAAAGCTTTGTGTTTTTTCTCACTGGTATTGCACTGCTTCTTGCAGGGGTGTTCATGCTGCTGCTGGCAGAGCCGAACCGCTGGGGAGTGTCCGCTATCCTGTTCGAGGTCGCTTCGGCATTCGGAACGTGCGGTTTATCTACGGGTATCACCGCTGATCTTAGCAGCGTTAGTAAAATCTCACTCATCGTGCTCATGTTCATCGGACGCATCGGTCTGTTTCTGTTCTATTCCTTATTTACCAATGGGAAAAAGAAACCTCTCATCCGGTATCCGGAAGAAAAGCTGATCATAGGTTGAGCGCCAGAAGGCCTTGACTGAAAATTCCTATTGGAAATTATTTGAATACCACAAGTTGTAAAATGTTATAATAGATGAAGGTGCAGCCTAGGATCACTCTGTGGCTGCTTTTCTTTTGAAATCTGGGGGATTTTGACTGTAGAAGTCGAATTCACAAATAATTTACCCAGGAAAGTGAAACGTGATTGAATTTCATGCGTATCAGATAAGGGAGTTCACTAAAACAGGTAATCGAAGGGAGGTGACCTCGTTGACAATTAGTTTAGTCAAAGGTCAAAAGATCGATTTAACAAAAGGTAACGCAGGTCTTTCTAAAGTTGTGGTTGGGTTAGGTTGGGATCCTGCTGTTGTAGAGAAGAAGGGATTCTTCGGTTCGAAGAAATCGGCAGTCGAAATTGATTGCGACGCATCCGTTATTTTATTGGATGAAAAGGGAAGAATAACGAACCAGAAGCATGTGGTTTATTTTGCCAATCTACAAAGTCCTGATGGCTCGGTCGTTCACTCTGGTGATAACCGTACGGGCGATGGCGATGGCGACGATGAGACAGTTTCCGTTAATTTAGGACAAGTTCCTGCTGATGTGAGCAAAATTGTTTTCGTTGTTAATATTTATGACTGTGTGAATAGAAAGCAAGATTTCGGGCTCATTCAATCCGCTTATATTCGTGTGTTGAATGGTGCGAATCAACAAGAGTTGGTGAAGTTCAATCTAACCGACAACTATTCAGGCATGTCCTCCCTCATTGTTGGTGAAATTTACCGCCACAGCGGCGAATGGAAATTTAGCGCAATCGGTGAAGGCAGCACAGATACAACCATTGGACAATTGGTCAAAAGATATCAGTAATGGCACAGCCAAATCTTATATAAAGAGAGGATTTTTCATATGTCAATTTCATTATCTAAAGGTCAGAAAGTCGATTTGACGAAAACAAACCCAGGCTTGACGAAAGTTATCGTTGGCTTAGGTTGGGATACGAACAAATATGATGGCGGCAAGGATTTCGATTTGGATGCTTCCATTTTTGCAGCGAACGCTGCTGGTAAAGTTGCCAACGAATCTGATTTTATTTTCTACAACAATCGTAAAAACTCGAACGGTTCTATCGAGCACAAAGGTGACAATCGTACGGGCGCAGGCGATGGCGACGATGAAGTCATCAGCGTTGATCTTAGTACAGTGCCGGCTGAAACTGAGAAAATTGCTTTCTGTATTACGATTCATGATGCAGAAGCAAGATCGCAAAATTTTGGACAAGTTTCCAACGCTTACGTACGTGTACTTAACGAAGGATCTGGTGCCGAATTAATTCGTTTCGACCTTGGCGAGGATTTCTCCGTTGAAACAGGTGTTGTGATTGGCGAACTTTATCGTCATAGCGGCGAGTGGAAATTTAGTGCAATCGGCAGTGGATATAAAGACGGTCTAGCAGGGTTAGCACGCGATTATGGTTTGCAAACTTCTTAAGATTGAAATCTAAATAAATAAGGTKGTGCTTTCTGAGCACCACCTTCCCTACTCTTCTGAATCAATTCGACTCGAGAAACGGTGTTCACTTGACCAGCTTTGTTGCGTTATGGATTGGAAATCAATGATCCGAGGAAACGAAAACGTGATATCGGAGAATGATATAGATGGGGCTAGATTACATAATTACGAATAGCTAATAACACAGGGGGTCCACCTTAATGTCAGAATTTTTCCAAAGCTTTGTTGATAATTTCATGAACTTTTTTAGTTGGGACGTACTCTCAGCAACACTCACAGATCCCGTAAACTGGGGTATTATTGGTACACTCGTGCTTCTAGAGGGATTATTATCTGCAGATAATGCGCTCGTACTTGCTGTGATGGTGAAACACTTACCGAAGGAACAGCAGAAGAGAGCCTTATTCTACGGTTTGCTAGGTGCTTACGTATTTAGGTTTATCGCGATTGGCATAGGTACGTTCTTAGTCAAGATTACCTGGATTAAAGTAGCCGGTGGGGCGTATCTGCTCTGGATTGCTTATAGTAATCTCTTTATGAAGAAACATGACGATGGAAGCGGGGAAGTCAAGAATAAAGGTCTTTCCTTCTGGCGTACGGTGCTTGCCGTAGAAATCATGGATATTGCATTTAGTGTCGATAGCGTTCTTGCTGCATTCGGTGTAAGTGATAAGGTATGGGTATTGTTCTTGGGTGGTATCTTGGGCGTTCTGATGATGAGAGGCGTGGCGCAAGTCTTCTTGAAACTCATTGACAAGATTCCGGAATTGGAAAAAACAGCGTTTATTTTGATTATTGTTATCGGTCTCAAAATGATTGCTGGCGCATTCGGTTTCCACGTTTCACATGTGATCTTCTTCTCCGTCATTATTGCTTTGTTCGGAGGAACCATTATTCTTAGTATGCTCCGCAAAAAGGACAAGTCAGGATCTGTAAAAGAATCATAAGAATAACGAATGGACAATCCCTCCTTTATGGAGGGATTGTTTAATAAGAGGGAGGAATCGGCATGCGATATTTCAATTATTTAACAGCGGATGAAGAGAAAGCTTTGTTTTACTTACCGCCGAATTCCTTCCATAATCATTCGCACAAAGACATTTTAGCTCATTCCGTTGGCGCTGCCTTGTACATGCCAGCGACACGTCGTACGTTCGCAGAAGATATAGCCTTTGGTAAAATCGAAGGCCTAGTGTCCGTTGTCCTTGATCTAGAAGATGCAGTTGGTGATAACGAAGTACATGCTGCGGAGGAATCACTTATTGGGCAAATGAACCAGATTGCCCATTGGATGGATGTTGGTATTTTAAGCTCAGACAATCTGCCATTGATATTCGTTCGCGTGAGAAGCGTGAATCAGTTGAACTATGTGCTGGAGAGGTTGGAGGAGAATGCCGCCCTTCTAACGGGTATCGTATTCCCGAAATTTACTGTAGACAATGGCGAGGATTATTTTCAAGTACTAGAAAATTACAATGATGAGAAATCGGAAACGGCACCAACCTTGTACGGATTACCGATTCTGGAATCTGCCTCGATTATTTATAAAGAAAGCCGCACTTCTACTTTACTGGCGATTAACGAAATTATAACGAATTTTAAGGACTTGGTATTAAACGTACGGATTGGCGCTACAGATTTCTCAAGCTTATTTGGGCTCCGCAGAAGTCCGGACCGAACCATTTACGACATCGCACCCATTCGGGATTGTGTCGCGGATATTATTAATATTTTTGGTCGTATGGAGGCTTGCAACGTGATCTCTGGACCTGTGTGGGAATATTTCCCTACGAAAGGGCTCATTCACGAAGTGATGCTGGATAAGGAAAATGGCATGATCGGCAAAACCATTATTCATCCCACGCACATTAAGCCGGTTCAATCGCTCTATGCGGTCACGCATGAAGAATATACCGATGCCACGAGTATTCTGATGAACCATCATGGCGACCTCGGGGTGATGAAGAGCGCCTACGGCAATAAGATGAATGAATTCAAACCCCATTTCAATTGGGCGAAACGTATTCTTTTACGATCACAAATATATGGGGTGCTGCATGAACAACAATCCTTTGATGGACTATTCATTGGGCCTAACCGAGCGTACGTATAAAATCGCTGGCGATCTGGAGCTTCACGTCACCGTGACCTCCAATCCCCATGGCATCCCGCTGGATGCGTTATTCGCAATGGCGGCGAGAATTAATAAGAAACGATCCTTTTTGTTCGTGAGCAAGGTGCTCGGCAAACATATCCCAGTGAATCCATACACTTCACTGTTAAGTGGAACAACACTTGCGTTGTTACTGGAGCAGGCTTTACAGGGAACGAAGTACGAAGAGAAGGTACAGCTAGCTATTGCGGGGCTCGTATATCCGGAGAAAGCAGAATCGGCCTATAAGGCGATCATGTCTGAGCGTATAGATTTGCAGCAGCCCATCGCTTTCATTGGATTTGCTGAAACAGCGACGGCCATTGGTCATGCGGTATATGAGGCTTTTGGGCAGGGAAGTCATTATTTACATACGACACGTGAAGTGATTGAAGAATCACCGACCATCCTTCAGTTCGAAGAGGAGCATTCGCATGCCATGGCACACTATGGCTATTCGGACGACCCTGCCATGCTTGCACAGCCCGAAATTCTCGTTCTCGTTGATGACGAGATTACGACAGGCAAAACCTCACTCAATATTATTCGTGACCTGCAGGGAAAATACCCAAAGAAAGTCTACTACGTGCTAGCGTTGCTCGATTGGCGTAAAGAGGAAGACATCTTGCAATTTGCTCAATTAGAGCAGGAGTTAAACATCACGATTCATGTCATTTCACTGATTCGAGGGAAGACGACGGTATTTGGCTCAAGCGAGAGCTTATCCCTCCAAGCACCTAGCCCCTTGCAAGAGGAGCGAACTGGACTCCTGCAAATCGCCTATGTGAATCAGCTATTCTCACACGCCCCATTTGCAGGCAACCGTCCCTATTTGCAGCATAGTGGAAGATTCGGTCTTACACCACCCAATAACAGACAATTGGATCGTTCCATCACGCAAACGGCAGAGCGACTCAAACGTATGCGTACGGGGATCAAGACACTCTGTGTGGGTACTGGGGAGTTTATGTATATCCCCATGCGTATTGCTGCTGAGATGGGTGCAGGAGTGTCTTATCAATCCACAACACGCAGTCCTATTCATATCATTGAACACGGTGACTACGCGGTGAAAGATGGACATGCTTTTCCTTCACCAGAGGATGAACATGTCGTGCACTTTTTCTACAATATCCCGTACGGCATGTACCAGGAGCTTTTTCTTTTTATGGAAAGAGAAGCCTCCCCCTCATCGATGGAGCCAATCTTGCGCATCCTCCAAACAAGGGGGCTGCACACCTTGCATATCGTCTTCTTTTCACCTCAGACAGTCGCTTGGAAGGAGGCTAAGGTATGGAAGCTTGGCGAGCCAGACCAATAGCTGCGCCCCAACCGATGGGCAGCTATTCGCCAGCTGATGTGACATTTCTACTGAAGGATATCAGCGATGTACAGTTGGAAGTCGCATTAGATGCCAGAGAAAGGGCCATCCAATCCGGCACCCACTATTCGGAAATGCTTCCGCAAGAGCATCTGCCATCCTCGGATTATTTGACTCTTTATCAAGAAACCCTAGAGCAGTCTGCAGAGAAAGTAGCCGTATCTGTGGGGGCCGTAGCCGAGATTATCCGAGATAAGAAAGGGCCGAATACCGTTCTCGTTTCCTTAGCTAGAGCGGGTACGCCTGTCGGTATTTTGATTAAGCGATACCTGGAAGATATCCATCAGCTGAATTTACCGCATTATAGCATCTCGATTATTCGTGGCAAGGGGATTGATGAGAACGCGCTCTTGTATATGCTGCAGAAGCATCCTGATGCAAGGCTGCAATTCATTGATGGATGGACAGGCAAGGGCGCCATACGTAAGGTGCTTACCCAAGCTTGTGACAAAATGGCAAGAGAATACGGGATCATCCTGGACGATGATCTAGCGGTGCTCGCCGATCCGGGCCATTGCACGGATATGTTCGGAACCCGCGAGGACTTTCTCATTCCAAGCGCATGCTTGAACTCGACGGTCTCTGGTTTAATGAGCCGTACGGTGCTGCGCGACGATCTGATTGGACCCCATGATTTTCATGGCTCGAAATATTACAGCGAATGGCTAGATCAAGATCAGTCAACGCATTTCATCAATACGATTGTGCCTTATTTCAGTGAGGTGACCAAGGGAGCTCAGGCGATTGCTCAACAAATTAAGACCCATCCACCTGAGATTTCCTGGTATGGCTTGCGAGATATTCAAGCGATTCAGACGACCTATCAGATGGCAGATATCAATCTGATTAAGCCAGGAGTAGGAGAAACAACTCGCGTACTGCTCAGGAGAGTGCCGTGGCGGATCTTGGTAGACCGCATGGATAATCCGCATATTCGGCATATCCTGCTTTTAGCTGAGGCACGTGGGGTACCCGTTGAAGTGTATCCCGGTCTCACCTATTCATGTTGCGGCCTCATACAATCCGTGAAAGGGGATGCCGAATGATTTATGCAAGTGATTTAGATCAGACCTTAATCTATTCCCAGCCGACAGATCGTGCAGAGCATTTGGGGGATCGAATCATGATCGCCGAGCTTATTGATGGCAAGGTAAGATCCTATATGTCTTCGAATACGTATCAACGCCTGCAAGAGCTGATGAATGAACTTATTTTCATACCTGTGACAACCAGAACCATTGCACAATATGAGCGAATCCATCTCATCAGTCAAATCCTGAAACCCCAATATGCGGTGACTAGTAATGGGGGAAATATGCTGATTAATGGAAAGGTGAATACGGAATGGCGAGATCATGTAAGGACACGCGTTAGCGAGACAAGTGCCGCTGTCGAGGATATGCTGCCTGTTATGCATGGCGTGCTCGGTCAGGATTGGGTGATTAGCTCGAGCTTTTGCGATGAGTTATTCTACTCCCACATCGTCGATCGCGACCGTATGCCGCTGCAGGAAATAGCCGATCTCAGCACACAACTGAAAGGGAAGGGCTGGCGTACCTCTGTGCAAGGAAGAAAGGTGTACATCGTCCCTGAGGCTGTGAGCAAAGGTGCAGCGGTCGCCCACCTGAGCCAGGTTCTTGGCGGACGGAAAGTCATCGCTTCCGGAGATTCACTTCTGGATCAGAGCTTGTTAGACATCGCAGATTATGCCATTGCTCCAGGTCATGGAGAGTTATTCCGCCAAGAGCAAATGGGACAGTCCGGGAACTATAGATTCACCGAAGAATCCGGTATTTTCGCAGCGGATGATATCACTTCATTTGTACATTCCACACAGATAGAGCACAAAAAGTTGCTCGTAAAGGAGCCCTCATGAAAAAAGTATGGTTTAACCGTTGGTTTTCTGTCGCTTATCATTACATGAACAGCATTCGTAACAATGAGGATGGGGTTCAGTTCAAAATGTATGCTACGCATACAGATCGTTCCCACATGGCGCTGAGATCGGCAGATTTTGCGGATACCGAGCCAGTTCTCGCCGCCGATGACTATGTAGAGTTCGCGCTGAGCTTTTGCAAGCAGCATGGTATCGATGTATTTATCCCTAGGTTGCAAATGTACGCCATCGCCAAGCATATTGATGAGTTTGAAAAAATAGGTACAAAAGTGACGGTTTGCCGCGATCTAGAGCTCCTAGAAAGCATCATGGAAAAACAAAAGTTTTACGAAAACATACGACCTAAGGGTATCGTCGCGATTCCCGATTATCATGTGGTAAATACGGCGGAGCAGTTTCTACAAGCTCATGAGGCGCTTACAGCGGCCGGTCACGGGATCTGTATGAAGCCAACTAATGGCGAAGGCGGCAATGGATTTCGGATTGTCAGCAATAAGCGGAATGCCCTCAATGATATGTTTGGACCGGTAATGCCGTATCTCACCAAAGAGCAAGTGTACCAGAACTTATCGACTGTGGAACGTTTTGACGATGTCATGGTTATGGAATTACTTAATGGCTACGAATACAGCATCGATTGTTTGGCTTCCGCATCCGGCGAGCTGCTTGCCGCTGTTCCACGTCGTAAAGCGGATGGACGCTTGCGGCTATTAGAGGAGGTTCCAGAGCTGATCGAGCTTGCTAATCAAGTAGCTGCCACGTACCGTATTCCTTTTAACTATAATATTCAAATCAAATATAGTCAGGGTGTCCCGAAGCTGCTGGAGATTAATCCTAGAATGTCGGGCGGTCTACAAGTTAGCTGCCTGTCAGGTGTTAATTTTCCATATTTAGGGGTGAAAGCGGTTCTTGGTGAAAAGGTTGACGTCCAGAAGCCTACCTTCGGGATATTGGCGAGTCATCTGGAGCAATATGTTATTATGAATCTTAGTGAATAATCAGTGCCGCGCATCATATCTTTGATAATAGATGATCATTCGTATCAATCAGTCAAAGTGGGTGCGCATTATGATCGTAGGCGGGATTATCCTATTCGGAATTATTGTAACGTTAATTGTGATAGCCAGTGCAGAGAAAGCGGAATATGTGTCCAATTTTATCGATAAATAGTCATCTTTGAAGCCTGAAAAGGTTTCTTTTTTTTGCTTTGATTTGGTAGAATAGGAGATAGGTAGTTTCACAAGTGAAGGAGATTTAACATGCTGCAATTAAGTGATAGTCAACTTGCAACAATGTGGAGTCAAGGAGATGCGAAAGCGTTTAATCGACTTCTGGAGCTGTATAAGGACAGAATTTATCGTTTAGCTTTTCGCATGCTTCGTAATAAATCGGATTCCGAAGACGTTGTTCAGGAGACTTTTTTGCGGGCACATTTGAATTCTCATCGATTTGACGCTACCAAAAACTTCTCCAGCTGGATCTTTAGCATTGGCAAAAATGTCACCATTGATTTGATGCGGAAGAAGAAAAAAGAGCTCTCTATGGATACGAGTGCGTTTCCATCCCAAGATGAACGCCCTTTGATTGAGAAATTGGTAAGTCATGAGAAGACACCTGAGCTTCAACTCATTGAGCAGGAAACGTACAGCCAGGTCGAACAAATGATTCAAGATCTACCCGATAAATATAAAGACCTTATTGTGTATAAATATTATTTGGATATGTCCTTAGAAGACATCAGCCGAGAAGTGAATTTACCTGTTTCTACGATTAAAACTAGGCTTTTCCGTGGCCGGAATTATATCAAAAGAAAATGGGGATCCTTATTCTTCATGCTGCATAGTGTAACATCTTCTGTTATCATTTTTTAGCGGTAAGCCGATAAGGCTTATTTTTTTGCCTGTAACTCAATTATAAAGGAGCTTTTTATGAGTAATCCTAAATTAGATGCACCCAAAATGCCTAAAGAATTGCCTGTTATTTCCCTGCAAGAGGGGAAATTTGAGCCTGAGGATAGCTTCCATACTGGCATTATTAGTGACTGCGTGATCGATAATCAATCGGCCTATAAGGTCGCGTTTGATAAAATTATTTTTCGCAATGTGACCTTTACACGTATCTCGATGAAAGAAATTGAGCTGACAGATGTTATTTTTGACCGATGTGATTTGTCTAATGTCGACTTTACGGAAGCGACGATTCACAGAACTGAATTTCGGAATTGTAAAATCATCGGTATGGATCTTTCGGGGGCAACATTGCGAAACATCCTCTTTCAAGATTGCTTGGGTGACTTCGCGACATTCCGGATGGCTAATCTTAAACAGATCTCATTTCAATCTTGTTCCTTGACCAGTTCTGACTTTTATGAAGCCACGTTGCAGAAGCTACAACTTGAAGGCTGCCAGCTGGACCAAGCGCAATTTACAGGTGCCAAGCTGGAGGGGATCGACTTAAGCTCGTGTGAGTTTACCAGTTTAGGTGTAAGCATTGAGGATTTGCGCGGATGTATTATTTCTAGAGGACAGGCCTCGGTATTTGTAAGTCTTTTTGGGATAAAATTAAAAGAATAGAGGCTAGGTGAATGGAGGGGTAGACGGTGAAGCTTGGATTTGATATTGATGATACCCTCATTAATCTGAGAGAGCATGCGTTTCACATTTACAATCAGAAGCTGCAGCAGAATATTGGCCTAGAGGTATTTCAAGCTCTGCCTACGATGGAAATCCACAGTGCTTTTGGATTATCTAAAGAGGAGGGTGGAAAGCTGTGGCACAGCCTTCGCGATGAGATTTATTATTCGGACTGTGCGACCTTCCCTCATGCGCGTGAAGTTTTGAACCAGTTGGTGGAGCAGGGTCATGAGGTATACTACATCACCGCTAGGGCTAAGGAGCATACTGAGCGTACGCGACAATGGCTTCTGGACAATGGGTTCCCAGTGGCAGAGGGGCACTTCTTCTGTGGGATGAGTGATTCTGAGAAAGTACATATCATAGAGGCGCTAGAGCTGGATTATTATTTTGATGATAAACCGAAGGTTCTGGATACCTTGTCGCACTTACCAGTTCGTATTTGTGTGAAAGACAGATCCTATAATCGACATCTGGATTTGCCGCGGATCACGTCTTGGGATGAGCTTGGTGAGCTTTTGAAGGGTTAACAAAAGGAAAATTCGCTCTCATCATCAAGGGACGACTAGAGTTTGATTCAGGCAGCAGCACCCCAAGCGGACTTGGTGGCACAGCTCTCTTGTTCCATCCACACACTAATAATTACATAGATTCAAATACAAAAACTTTCAGAACCATCCACGTGATGGGGACGAAAGTTTTTGCATATATGCCCATGTCAAATCGAAAAAGTATCCAATCAAAATAGACAATTTCGAACAGTAAACAAAGTTTCCAATAGCCTCAACTCCGTTCGCACAGTTCCCATCACTAGAGTCCCCCTCACTAAGTCACATCATTAGTGGCCCTCTCGAATAGACGCTAATCACTACTAATTCTAACGGATAGGGTATGACCAACAGAGTACTCTAACTTTCACAACCACCTATGACTACTATCCCCTTAGCTCAGGAAGGTGAGAGTATCCACTAATGACCGCTATCTCCTTAGTTCAGAGGGTGAGAGCTTCCACCAATGACCACTATCCAAGTGGAATAGGAAAGCGAACTTAAGTGATTGATTTAAAGGAGTAGAAAGTTGAAAGAAGAGTACTTAGCTTAGAAATGAGAGGTGGCCAAATTAGAATTAGATATACATCTTTTTATCAAATGATCAAAGATAGATATATTCGATGCGGTTAGATTAATCCGATAGCAGAATTCGTCTAAATAGCTTTGAAGATGACGGGCTCCGATACCGTGGAAGGTTGAATTAATCCACGTGCTCGCTTGTTTAACAATTTCGAGTAAGGGGCGTTGACGTTTTGGCGTATAAAAGCCTGTAACCATGCGAATTTCACTCACTGTAGGCTCGATATGTTGCTGCTGGAAGGTGGAGGTGTCGACTTTCGTTATATGTTTGTTTCTAGGGTGTGAGGGTACAACGTGCTTAATTTTGATATACGTGTGTACACCGGAATCATCATGTGAGGAGCCAACGAGTAGGAGATGTTCTTGAGGATGCTTGTGGACAGTTGGATTGAAGGGTTTTCCATAGATAGCAGAGTTAATTTGAACTGAACCTGTCAGCGGACTATGGCTATCTGCCTGAAGAATGGATGCGCGAATTTTATGTAAAATTAGCCAGGCTGTTTTGTATGTAACTTTAATAAGCCGTGAAAGCTCCATTGCAGTTGTACCAATATGAGTACGTGAAATCAGAAAAATCGCCAACAACCACTTACGAAGCTCAGTTCTGGAGCCTTCCATAATCGTCCCTGAAAGTAATGACACTTGGTGACGACAGTGCGAGCATTCATATAAGGGTAAACGTCGAGTTGTAGTTATATAGGCATGACGATGCTCACAACGTGGGCAGTGAAAGCCTTGTGGCCATTTCGTTTGAAAAAGAAAGTCGATGCAAATATCTTCAGAGGAAAAATACGTATGAAATTGCTCGTATGACATGATTGAAATATCCATGTAGTGATCCCCCAGAAAATGAATGAGATAGAAACATTTGTTCTTATTTTATTATACCAAACATATGATCTGTTTTCAATTAATTGGGTGTAGAAATTGTCTTTTTTACCTGAGCGAAGGGGATAGTGGTGATAGGGTTGCGGAAGTGGAAGTAAGTCGGGTAGTTATAGGGGGGTGGGTATGTGGAAATGACAGTGGTCGTAAGGGTGAAAGGAGGCGGCTAGGGAAAGAAGAGGTTAGGTAAGATAGGATGAGTGTAGGTTGGTAAGGAGGGGGGGGGAGGTAGGGGGAGTGAGGGGCAATAGGCGTGTAAGGGGTGTAAGGAGTGTGGATAGGGAAAGAGGGGGATAGGTAGGATAGTCGGCAAAGGAATCGATCGTCTTTTTCATATCATGTCCGCATAAGGTAGTACTAGTGAATTGTGGCGCAAGAGCTGGATTTAGGCACGGTGAAAGGGGGAACAGAATGCTGCAGAGGCGACGATGGAGAAGCAGACCAACTGTGAAAACAAGCCGTAAAAAGGTACTGTGGATTGGTCTGCTCATCTTTGTCTTGTTTTGCATCCAATTTTTTATTTTTGTAGAACGAAATCTTAGGCCGCCATTGATGAATTTGGCCAAGGTTAGAGTTAAACAGATTGCAACACAAGCGATTAATAGTGCAATTGCCGATCATGTTGCAGGAGGAACGAATGCGGAGCAACTAATTGATTGGAAAATGGATAAAAACAATAAAATCACAGGCTTCATGTTGAATTATAACGAACACATGAGGATTACTTCGGAAGCCATTAAAACCGTCCAGGGTGAGTTAAATAGTTTAGAAAGTATTTCGGATCATATTCCCATCGGTCAAGCTATGAATAGTGCTATTCTCGCTTCTTTTGGTCCAGATATCCCGATCAGATTGCTGCCAGTTGGAAGTGTAAAGGTGGATTTGAATACACGTACGCAAAATGTTGGTATTAATATGGTTATGTTTGAAGTTTATGTACACATTATTGCAGAAGTCTCTGTTATTATCCCATTCGATTCTGAAACGGAAATTGTTGAAACGGAAATTCCAATTTCCTACTCACTTGTTGTGGGTGATGTTCCAACTTACTACTATGATAATAAGGGCAATCCCGTGGGGAGTTCGAAGGATGGCAGTCCGCCAAGTATAACTTTACCAACGATACCGAATACAGGGGCTACGAATTCTACTCATCAGAATAGTGTTACGAAACCATAAGCTATGATAAGGTAAAACCCACCAGGAAAGGTGGGTTTATTTCTTCTTATTCCGATCTTCTCGCTCCCATCTACGTAAGGATGGATAGGGATCGTAGCTCCACTCTGTTGAGCCATTATCTCGATAAAGCCCAAAGTGAAGATGAGGTGGAAATTTGCCAGATGTACCTGGCTTCCCATAGCCAGAGCTGCCAACCCAACCAATGGTTTGCCCGGGTTTGACAATGTCGTTTATTTTGAGCGTTTTTTGAAAGCCTGATAGGTGGGCGTAATAGTGATAAATGTTGTTTAGATCACGAATGCCAATTCTCCAGCCACCGTAGGGATTCCAACCTTTAATTTCAACAATACCATAGCAAGTACTTCTTACAGGAACGCCATAGTGAGCGAAAAGATCGGTACCTTCATGGGTTCTGTGCCCACCCCAGCCGCGACTATCTCCCCAGGTGCTGCGATAGGAGTAATCGGCCGTAGCAGGGAGTGGAAATGCATGGTCATTGGCTTCTAATGTACCCAATGACTCATAAATAGCTGCGAATTGTCGAATGCGATCTACACTTCGTGCATTGTGGTAATAATTCCAAAGGTTAATTTGTAAATTATCAACTTTAGTTCCGTTCTTGCCTAAGATGGCAGCCATTGCTGCTAGTACATCCAAATCATTGGTGCGGTCAGCAATCCCATCCCCCGATCCATCTCTGCCGAGTCCATGAAAAAAGGCGACACTTTTTAGATTCGTGTCTTGTGGATCTGGGTTGAGCATACCCCCCCAAACTAACTCCGAGAAATAAATATTCGTAATGCCTTGTTGAACAGTTCTTTTTTTGACGGTGTTCATGGTTTTCTCATATTGATCTACAGCAGCCAGGTACGTCCAAGGGATGCCCGAGAGTAAGCCTATCTTATCGAAAAGCTCCTTTCGTTCCGCTTGTGTATGTTTTGTGGCTTGGGGACCTACTGTTGGAGTAATTTGGTCATTTGCCATAGCATGTGATACATCTCGATTGAAAAAAGATGTAGGTGTGACTGTTGATAGGAGGAGGCTAAGGGCGAGAACCTTTGACCAAAATGCTCTGCTTTGCATCTCTATCATCCTTCCTGAAATGTTAGTTCTTAGGATGTACGGATGTTATCTTGTTTATCCTTCGATCTTTCGTTGTGGAGGGATATTTGCTATGATGCCAATAAGAGGTGGAAATTGTGACTTTTAACCATAGGGAAGAACACGTTGACGATCGCATGCTGTTAGTCCAGGCTAATTTGGATGATATGAATCCGGAATGGATGACTTATATCATGGATAAACTTTTTGACGCAGGAGCGAACGATGTGTATGTAGTCCCCATTATTATGAAGCGAGGACGTCCTGGTATCATGTTGAATGTGCTTGTGGACGAGGAACAACTCTCCTCCATTGAGGAGATTATTTTTACTGAATCAACGACACTTGGGATTCGTTATCTGCATGCTTCTTGTCATCGATTGGCAAGAGAATTTGAGCACGTGGAGACACGTTGGGGGCCTTTAACGGTAAAGGTTGGTTATCATGCTGGAAAATTAGTGCAATATGCACCTGAATTTAAGGAATGCGAACAAGTGGCAAGGATGCATGAAGTTCCTCTAAAGATGGTCTATGAGGAAGTTAGGTTGTTATTTATGCAACAGAAAAGACAAATAAACGCTCTTCCAGAATAATGGAAGGGCGTTTATTATGTTTATCCTTATTGAGGAGTGCCAGGTGTGGCAACCCCATGATGCGTGTGAGAATGAGAGTGACCATGGTGATGATCGTGATCGTGACTGTGTGTATGGTCATGATGGTGGTGATGATCATCGTGAGTGTGTGTATGTTCATGACTATGCTCATGCGCAAGATGCTCATGACTTACTTGCCATTTTCCGATAAAAGGGTCAATTTTTCCGACGACAACGCGCAGTACATTGGGCTGCTTAGGCAAGTCTCTAGTTCCTGCTCCATAACCAATACTGTCAACAACCATCGGTGGGAAGCTTTTGGAGAATTCATCGACAATCCCCGAAATAATACCGGCACCAGTTGGAGTTGTCATCTCCAGGCTATAATGAGTTGAAGCAATAGGTAGACCTCGCATCATTTCGAGTGTAGCAGGAGCGGGTACTGGATAAATGCCATGATCGATATGTATCGTTCCAGATCCTAATGGTACTGGAGAAGCAAAAATACGCTCGATTTGCAAGGAGTCGATAGCTAACGCGACGCCAACGATGTCAACAATTGAATCAATGGCACCGACTTCATGGAAATGTACTTTTTCAATAGGAGTCCCGTGAATCTTAGCCTCAGCAATCGCAATTTTTTCGAAAATAGCTAAGCTAAGTGCCGTAACTCGCTCATTGAATTCTGCTTTTTGAATGACTTTGACGATTTCTGAGTAATGCCTGTGATCCTTAGGAGGATGCTCGGGGTCGAGTATGACATCCAGCTTTAGAGCGGATATCCCGCGTTTCACAACGCGCTTCCACTCTAAGGAGTAAGGCTCTAGTTTGATTTTGGAAAGCTCATCCTCAATATAAGCTCGATCTGCTCCCGCATCTACCAGAGCGCCTAATGTCATATCGCCGCTAATGCCAGAAAAGCAGTCCAAATATAAAATGCGCATGGTCGTATTTCACGCTCGTTTCGACATATTTTTGTTAATGAGTCCAGCATAGTAGCCTGCGCCAAAGCCATTGTCAATGTTGACAACGGAAATGCCTGGGGAGCAGCTATTCAGCATGGACAACAGCGGTGCGATGCCAGCAAGGTTCGCACCATACCCAATACTCGTCGGCACAGCGACGATGGGTTTAGACACAAGCCCGCCCATGACGCTGGCGAGCGCGCCCTCCATGCCGGCCACTACCACAATCGCGTTAGCACCGCGAATGAGCTCGAGCCGGCGGAAGAGCCGATGAATGCCAGCGACACCCACGTCGTACACGCGTTCAACGTGGCTGCCTAGGCATTCTACTGTAAGGGCTGCCTCCTCCGCCACGGGGAGGTCGGAGGTGCCTGCACACACGACGGCAATGTAGCCGTCGTGGACTTTAAGCAGCGGGCGCTTAAACCAAGTAAGCGCCCGTGCGGTTTCGTGGTAGGTGACACCTGCCACGTTGGCAACAACATGAGCGGCTTTGGCCGCGTCGACGCGCGTGGCAAGCACGCGGTCGGTGTGCTCCATCAGCCGCCGGAAAATGACCTCGATCTGCTCGGGCGTCTTGCCTTCCCCGAAAATGACCTCGGGGAAGCCTGTACGCTTCTCGCGATCGATGTCGAGCTGCGCAAATCCAAGATCAAGGTTGGCGGGACCTGCGCCGCCTTCCTTGATGATTTGCTTTTTGGCTTCGTCGATGTCCAGATCGCCTGCCTGGACGAGTTTTAAGATCTTCTCTAAGTCCATCATAAGGATGCTTCTTTCACCTTATCTTTCGTTTCCTGAGACAGTACTTCATTCATACTGCCCGTGCGGTAGCCTTGCAAGTCTAACGTGACATATGTAAAGCCAAGCTTGCTGAATTTCTCATAAATCGCATCACGATGTTCTACGACCTTATGAATTTCATCCGGCATCACTTCAATACGAGCAATCTTCTCGTGGTGACGCACACGTACCTGATATAGACCAAGCTGGGACAGGAAGTATTCACCTTCGTCCAATTGGTCAATCTTCCACTTCTCAATTTGTGTCCCATAAGGGATACGAGAGGACAAACACGCAAAGGAAGGCTTGTTCCATGTACTCAGACCTAGCTCTTTGGAAAGCGCTCGGATCTCGTCTTTGGTTAAACCGGCTTCTTGCAGTGTACTGCGGACGCCTTGCTCATTCTTAGCTTGGAGACCTGGTCTATAGTCGCCTAGATCGTCGACATTCGAACCATCCAATAGAAACGGATACCCGAGTTCTTTCGCGATATCTTGTAAATGGGAATAAAGCCCCGTCTTGCAGTGGTAACAACGGTCAGGATTATTGGCTACGAAATTCGCGTTCTCCAATTCCTTCACCTCTGTCTTGTGCAAGCGAACGCCAAATTGTTCGGCAAGTTGTGCTGCGGCATCGAACTCCCTCGTGGGAAATGTTTCAGATGCTGCGGTTACGGCAAGCACTTGGTCACCAAGCTCTTGCTGTGCACGTTTGAGGACGAATGTACTATCAACCCCTCCGGAGAAGGCGACGATGACACGGCCCATGTTTCTTAAAATTTCACCAAGCTTGCGATCTTTCTCGCGCGTTACTTCTTGTATGCTCATGTTTCTATCCTCCCATACAGCCTTTATGTCGTAAGCTGAGCTGTTTTGGTCCATCTAAACAAGTGTATCACAACTGACCCCCAAAGTGGATTGTTTTGTCAGTCATTCATGTTATAATAACATCATTGAGAAACCAAATAAAAAGGCGGGAAATACAGTGCCTAGAAAAGTTTTAGAGAGAAAACCAGATTGGTTAAAGATCAATCTTAAAACCGATGAGAATTTTAAAGAAATAAAATCTATGATGCGCTCCAAAACCTTGCATACGGTTTGTGAAGAAGCCAAATGTCCGAACATTCATGAATGCTGGGCGAATCGGACAGCGACTTTTATGATATTAGGCGATATTTGTACGCGTGCATGTCGTTTTTGTGCAGTCAAAACAGGTCTCCCTACGGAGCTTGATCTGGAAGAGCCGGAACGCGTTGCAGATGCAGCGCTGCAGATGGGTCTTCGTCATTGTGTTGTTACTTCCGTAGCACGTGATGATCTGACGGATGGCGGTGCCATGATTTTTGCTGAGACGATCAAAGCGATTCGGCGCAAGCTGCCGATGTGCACAGTTGAGGTACTTATTCCTGACTTCCTAGGTCGAGAAGAGTCACTAGCTACCGTTCTTGAGGCAAAGCCTGATATTCTCAATCACAATATGGAAACGGTTGAGCGGATGTCAGATCGTGTCCGTTCCAAGGCGAAATATCGTCGGTCACTCGAGCTGTTGCAGCGTTCCAAACGGATAGCACCGAACATTCCAACGAAATCCAGTGTCATGATTGGCGTAGGGGAAGAATGGGACGAGTTGCTCCAAACGATGGAAGACCTGCGTGAAGTGGATTGTGACATTATGACGATTGGTCAATATCTGCAGCCGTCTACGACGCATTTAGCGGTATCGAAGTATTACACACCTGAACAGTTTGCTATGCTGAAGGAAGAAGGCATGAAACGCGGCTTTAAGCACGTGGAGTCGGGCCCCTTGGTGCGCAGCTCCTATCATGCGCACGAACAGGTGAAAGCGGCATCCAGCGTCTAACATTCATTGAACGGATCATAGAAAGGAGAGCTTCCTACCACCATGATTCATATTGCAAATAAAACATACGAGCTTGTTACCGATCATAAAAATGGTTGGAATTTCGAAGTGTTCAAGGAACGCTTCAGCGAAGTGTTAGAACGGTACGATTATATTGTGGGCGATTGGGGATATAGTCAATTACGACTAAGAGGGTTTTTTAAAGAAATCCACCCGAAGGCGACCAAAGAATCCTCCATCGCTGCGCTTCAAGATTACTTGAATGAGTATTGCAACTTCGGCTGTGCGTATTTTATTATCGAAAAGGTAAACGCACCTAAACAGCAAATACCAACCGAAGTTATTAGTTCAACTTCCGTATAATCAGCATTAGCCAATAAAAACGCCATCTGAACTCCAACAATCGTGGAGAGCAGATGGCGTTTTGTCATGCAGGTTGCAACATTCGTTGTTATTTAACTTCAAGGCCAACGAATGCCTCACGAACACGATTCCAGAAAGGGAAAGGACGGAACCGGGCAAATTTCACTTTCACGTTGGAAGCTACACGGCAGCGAATGGAGACGACATCTGCACGTTGCATATATAAGTGATCCAACGACAGCAGCATATTCTGCTGTGCTTTCGGATAAATGTCACAGTGGTGATGCTTCGGCAAAATCATGGATGAGCCAAGTGTACGGTATACACGATTGTTAATCGACGCGATCTCCGCAATTTGAATAGCCTCTAGCGATGGATGCACCATGGCACCACCCAAGCTCTTATTGTAAGCGGTACTGCCTGCGGGAGAAGAGATGCAAATGCCGTCACCGCGGAACATTTCGAACATTTCATCGTTAACGTGAAGTCTTGCAACTAGTGAAACTTCGATGCCTCGAATCGTAAACTCATTAAGTGCCAGATGCGTTTCAACACCCTTGTCCGTCGTAATTTCGATCTCGACAACGGGGTATCGCACCACTTGCAGCTCCTCTGGTGTTGCTACATTGAACATGAGTGATGCTAGATGATCTAACTCGTCAGGTTTCCAATCCGCAAAAAAACCGAGATGACCCGTATGGATCCCCACGAACGCAATGTGATCTAACTTGTCGACATATTTATGAAAAGCTTGGAGCATCGTGCCATCTCCGCCAATCGACAGGACGATATCGGGATGTTCTTCATCCCTTGGCATACCTTGCTTAGCGGCGAGAGCGTGGAACCGTTCGGTCAGCCCCTTGGAGATGTCATCGCCTCGTTCAATGACGTTATATTTCAATCGGGTTCCTCCTAATAATTAGAGCAATATGAATCGATTTCTTGAAGAATGGATTCAGGCGTATGCCGGAATTCTGCAGCAATCCGATAGCTATCGTTACTGAAATGCGTAACCCTTACAATTTCACCATAGACCGTAATAGGTTGCGAGAAATTAGGGAGGATGAAGCTGAATTCTAAAATCAAAGGAAAGAATAGTCGGTTAGACGTGACAAATGATAATCCGCCTGCACTGATATCGAGGAGTTGTCCGGTAAAAGCGACACCCTTCTGTGCAGATAAGCTTCGTATGCCAGCGACACGTAGTGTGATCGGTGTTCGTAATGAAAGCTTTGCGCGAGGATACCGTCTGTTTTGATGCTGTAGAACTTCCTCTGGAATCGATAAGGTCAGGTAACAGATTGTCTTTTTGAGTTCAAGCTGAATCAAATCGACATATGCGTAATATAAAATGGCGCCATCTTTGAAAGAGAATTCAACGAATGAAACATGTTCGAGCTTGTCGAAGGGGTATAAGCCCAATTGCTCTAGACACACCGTTATCGAATCTTCACTTATTTTGTCGATGGCAAAGTTATCTTCAAAACAGAAAGGCTGTCCATCTTTACATTCACCAACAATGATAATATGACAATCCTGATTTGGCGAAAAGGAAGCCAATTCTAGTACCTTATTCCAATCCATAGCATCACCAAGTCGTTAGATTTACATTCACATCTGACTGTAACATCCTGTAATTCTCTTCTCATCATAATTTATATAGGTCAATAAGAAAAGCCCCAAACGGGGCTTTATCGAAGGTTAACTGATATTATTGTTAAGACAAGGTGCTCGTAACAAGAGAGAGTTCAAATGAGTGAGCGAAATTGGTTGATATAGGGCGCACACGAATTGAGAAGTGAGGCCCATGAACAAGATGTGATGGAATCGTAGCTTGGAAGCTCTGAGATTGGTCAATGAGTTCCCCGATCGGAGCCATGAGGATGATTCTCTGCTCCCATGTTTCGCCATTTTCTGCATAATAAATGACTTCTACTGCCGTATCCTGCGGCCAAATGGGCCCGAACTGAATTTGCGCCGTAATCACTTTCGCCCCGGGTAAAATCTCATCTAATGGGACGTCAGAAGTGGTTTTATTAGCGTGGTCATCAATATTCATGATTCGGACCTGATGCCAATTACTGCGGATGAATTGCTTGTAATCGGCAACTTTGGTAGCCACATCGTACTGATCAGCTACGAAAAGACGAGCACGCTTAGCGGTTGGTACATACGAAAGATTCGTATAGTCCTGCACCATTCGGTGTGTATTATAGACCGGGCTGAGCGATTGAACCGACCGCTTCATGCGTTTAATCCATTGATGAGGGACCTCACCTTGATTGTAGTAGAGGGGGATAATCTCATTCTCCAAAAGGTGATAAATCGCTTTCGTATTTTCTTTTTCCTGTGCGGCCCAGTCCGCGGCTCCTGTGGATCCGATAGCCCAACCATTCATGCCGTTGTAGCCTTCTTCCCACCAGCCGTCGAGCACGCTGAAATTAAGGACGCCATTCATGGCTGCTTTCTGGCCGCTGGTTCCGCTAGCCTCAAGGGGTCTGCGCGGATTATTTAACCATACGTCGACGCCTTGAACAAGATAGCGAGCCATGTTGATATCATAATTCTCGAGAATAACGATTTTACCGAGAAATTCTTTCAACTGAGAGATGCGGTAAATTTCACGAATGAGATCTTGACCAGGGTAATCAGCAGGGTGGGCCTTACCTGCAAAAATAAATTGCACCGGTCTTTCGGGATCATTAATTAATTTCTTGAGCCTATACAAATCATTGAAAATAAGATTCGCCCGTTTGTAGGTGGCGAAGCGTCTCGCGAAGCCAATTGTAAGGGCTTTAGGATTTAAATAGTGACGAACCTCTTCGATCCGTTCCTCGGATTCCTCATTTCGTTTTCGCTGGTCCATGAGACTTTTGCGAGCATAACGCACTAAATCTTCCTTCAATTGTTGATGTACCTTCCAAATGGATTCATCGGGAATGACCTCGATTTGCGCCCATTGATGCTCGTTGGATTGCTCTGCACGCCATGTGCCAGGAAGGAAGCGGTCGAAAAGCTCTTTCCACGCAGGCGCTGTCCATGTATCCAAGTGAACCCCGTTCGTGATGGAGCCGATAGGCACCTCGCTCGCATTG
This sequence comes from Paenibacillus sp. P4_A9, assembly GCF_056402415.1. NCBI lineage: Bacteria > Bacillati > Bacillota > Bacilli > Caryophanales > Paenibacillaceae > Paenibacillus > Paenibacillus sp. P4_A9. Next base: position 66,336 of record NZ_JBFUHL010000010.1, on the reverse strand, counting down.
ATATGTCCATGAAATTCTTTGAACATTTCGCGTGAAACCTGACCATGCAATTTGCTGACACCATTGCGAAGTCCAGCCGTATTCATCGCCAAATGTGTCATATTGAATTGACCGGACTTATGATCAAGTCCTAACGAGATGATGCTTTGTTTATGCTTAGGAAGCTCGCTAAACAAGTGGCCGAGATAGTGTTCCACCATCCCGACAGAGAAGGTATCATGCCCCGCTGGAACAGGCGTATGGGTCGTAAATACAGTGGCAGAGCGGACGGTCTCTACCGCAACGTGAAAAGGAAGGCCTAAGTGAAGCAGTTCCTTCAATCGCTCCAAGGTAAGGAATGCAGCGTGACCTTCATTGATATGATACACATTCGGGTAAATGCCGAGTGCTCGGAGTGCCTTGACACCGCCGATCCCTAGAACCATTTCCTGGGCAATCCGCATATCTTGATTGCCCCCGTATAGCTGTGCGGTCAGCGCTTTATCGGAGTCATTATTGGCTTCATGATCCGTATCCAGTAAAAAGACCAAGTTTCGTCCTACACGTGCAGCCCAAACTAAAAGCATGATGCTTCGACCGGAGATATCTAGTGAGACGGTGAGCTGTTGGTCATTTTGCAAAACAGGACGAATCGGTAATTGCTTAAAATCATAGGTGAACAGTTCACTTTGCTGACTGCCGCTAGCATCAATTTTTTGAGTGAAATAGCCTTTTTTATAGAGGAGGCCAACGCCTGCAAGCGGTATGCCAAGGTCACTGGATGATTTGATATGATCACCAGCTAGTATACCAAGCCCGCCTGAATAAATCGGGAGCGATTCATGAAAACCAAACTCAGCGGAGAAATAAGCAATTTGCACATAGTCTTCATCGGCATAATTATTTTGGTACCATGCAGGCTCATTCATATACGTATCGAATCTAGCCAAGACACGTTGATAGCGCTCTACAAAATCATGGTTCTGACCTAGAGCTCCCAGTTGATCTGCATCTAGCTCATGAATCAGTCGAACAGGATTATGACCAAGCGTTTTCCAACGATCGGGGTCCATACTTTCAAAAAGCTGCAAAGCATCATGGTTCCAACTGAACCATAAATTAAAGGCTAACTCGTTTAGACGTTCAATCGTTGGAGGTAAACCTTTCGCCTCTTGGGGGACGGCTGCTATCATATCTGAATATTCTCTCCCTTTATAAACATGATCGTAGTTACCCATATTATCTTGTTCCACCAACCTTTTCATACACCAGTTTAAGTAAGGAATATGCGAGGAAGAGACCTATGATGACAGCAAAAGCACCAATAAAGACCATCGCACTTATCGGGAAAATGAGCTTTAAATAGCTCGTAATGGGTGATGTTGCATCATAGAGTGGCGAAAATACGGCCTGTGGACTTCGAAATCGCTGCATAGGCTCCCAAATCAGGAGAACAATAGCAGCAGAGAGAAATCCATGAAGAAGGCGGGCAAAAAGAAAAGGGAGATACCGCATATTCGTATGGCTTAATAAGCTGACAATTTGAGCATGGACGGACATGCCTGCCCAAGAAAGGATGAAGGCGCCAATGGCGACTTTACTGGAGAGGGCCAGATCGGCGGGGGCACCCCCTGCTGCTTTAGCGCCGAGTGTGACCTCGAATATCCCATTCATGACGGCTTGTGAGAGCTCATGCGGTAATCCTGTGATGGTTAACAGCGAAGTGATCAGCATATAGAACACATTCATGACCTGGGCAGAAGTGAGCACCTCCAGAACGACGGAGAAGAAGACAACAAGTCCACCTACAACGAAAATTAACCGGATAGAGTGGAGAATCGATTGACTTAACAAAGTTCCTAAAGGTCTTCCATCCTGTATTCTCGCGTTATGCATAGTCTCAAAGGCCTGTTTCCATATAGGTCCCCTTTCCTTTAGTGGCTGAGGGGTAGGTAAGGCCTTCCTGCCGTGAAATCGCATGATGAGGCCAATTATGAACGAGCCTCCATAATGGGCAATGGCTAAAATAAACGCTAATGAGGCATCGTGGAAAAAGCCGATGGAAACAGCTCCGATCAGAAATATCGGATCCGAGCTTGTTGTAAAGGCGACAAGTCGTTCGCCTTCCTCACGATTCACCAGCTTCTGTTCCCAGAGCTGCGCAGTTAGCTTGGCCGCTACTGGATAGCCGGCTGCAAAGCCCATAGCCATGACGAATCCGCCGATACCGGGAATACGAAAGACGGGGCGCATCATGGGATCAAGCAGCGTACCGAAGAAATGAACAATGCCGAAGCCGAGCAAAATTTCGGAGATGACGAAGAATGGAAATAAGGCTGGAAAGAGGACATCCCACCAAATGGAAACACCGCGGATAGCGGATTGAAACCCGACATGCGGGAACAGAACTAAGCATACAATAATGGCAATAATCACGAACGACATGAGAAATGCAGGGGTGAAGTTTGGTTTGGCCATTGACGATGGATACCTCCTCATATTCAACTATATGAATAAGCTTGGACATACATGCCGTCCACGTCCGAGTAGGCCTGTGTATCCGTTTATTTTGGTCCATGGTACTGTTCAGTCCTTGTTTTTATGGTAAAATAGAACTAGTAAAACTTAAATCCTATACATCGGGAGTGATTCAAATGACAGGTGTCATTGCCGGATTGGTTGTCTGTATGTTTGTGTTTGTCATTCGAGAAACGCTCATGCACGCAGGGGATGAGGATTTAGAGAACTATTGAAAACGAATTGCGAGGTTTAATTGTATGTCAGAGAGCAGGAACAGAACATTATTTGAGTTAATGGGGGGGGCGGAGACGGTAAGTCGTTTGGTAGAGGCTTTTTATCCGAAAGTACAGCAGCATCCGTTACTTGCGCCGCTCTTTCCCGCTAATATAGGACCGGTTATTGAGAAACAAACGCTGTTTTTGACCCAATTTTTTGGCGGGCCAACCTTGTACTCAGATCGCCATGGTCATCCCATGATGCGAGCTAGGCATATGCCATTTCCGATCACAAAAGAACATGCCGATGCTTGGTTAGCTTGTATGACAGAAGCGATGGCGGATGTGGGCTTGCCCGACGATTTAAAGGCTTTCCTAATAGAACGGCTTAAAGGTTCTGCCTATCATTTCATAAACACACCTGAAGAAGAATAGTTCATTCTTCCTCCCACATTAACTAGGGAAAAAGGCGGGATTTCAAGTGGTCGAACCCTTATATGATATAACAGTGACATGCACCTTCTGTACCAATGAGTTCAAATCAAAGAAAGTTCGACCAAGCTTCAAAAAAGCAAGTAAATCAGATACGGATTTTTGCATTCACTACAAGGATATTAATCCCGATTTCTACGTGGTACGGATTTGTCCATTTTGCGGATATGCACATACGGAGAACTTTTCGGATAAATGGACCTCGGCGGAGCGAGCAGTTTTCCAGGATAAAGTTGCACAGAACTGGTCGATGCGCGATTATTGCCGGGAAAGAACGTGGGAAGATTCACTTCAGAGCTTTAAACTGGCACTTCTGAGTGCACAGATCAAAAATGAGAAGTCGCGTGTGGTTGCCGGTCTATTGCATCACTTGGCTTGGCTTTACCGAATCAAAGAGGATAGGGAGCAGGAAGAACGCTTTCTTTCATTCGCGTTGGATGCGTATGTGAGCGTATTTGAAACGGAAGGCATGGATTTGAATAACGCGAAGCTTATGTATCTAATGGGCGAGCTGAACCGGAGATTAAAACGTTTCCCTGATGCTATTAAATGGTTTTCACGAATCATCAATGATCGTAAGATTATGGATGCAGGGATGATTAGAGCTAGTCGTGAGCAATGGACTACAACGCGTGAGGATATGCTGGCTATGCGCTTAGAATTGCCAGATGAGATGAAACAAGCTACATAAATAACAGGATAAGCAACCAAATAAAATGAACGCTAACCATGATTCGGCATATAACCGAAGGGTCAAGCGTTCATTTTTTGTTCATTTACTTGCGGTTGCCTATACAGAGTGGGGCGGTTTTTGCCAGTATGCTTGGACTGATAGAGTGCGTGATCGGCTTCCGAAATAAGTGTTCTAAGATCCGTGTGCGAGGATTCGGCCGTAGAGATCCCGATCGAAATGGAGATAGGTGCTGCTTCCAGACCGTTCTTTTTATGAAGAAATAATTCCGCAATCGAGGTACATAAGGTTTGGCCGTAGCTAAGGACTCGGGTAGGGTCAGTCTCTGTACAGAGCAGAATAAACTCTTCACCCCCGTACCTGGCTAGATAATCTTGCTCATGTATTAGTTGACGCAGAACAGAGCTTATTTCTTGGAGAAGTTGATCGCCTTCTAAATGTCCGAATCGATCGTTGTATAGCTTAAAATTGTCGAGATCAATCATCATGATGGTTACTGTCCGCTTATGTAGTGCACTGAGGGCGATTGGCATAAAGCTTCGTAAATTAGGCAGCTTGGTTAAACCATCTTGATTAGCTTGCAGCTCAAGCTTTCGTTGCAATCGCCAATTGTTGTTCTCGTCATTCACCATAAGGATGATCATGAAGAGGGTGGCAGATGTTAGCGCAAACATAAACAATTGATCAAGCGTATACGACCAAGAAAAGCTGCTTGTGAGGAAGCTATGCGTGACTAGACGCAGCATGAATACGAAAGCACATATTTGAAGGGCAAGTCGAATAGGAATGTCCAAGAAGCCATTACGAAATTCTTTATTATGGAAAAAGGAGCTAATGAAGGCTGGGGCAATGAGGTCTTGTGCGATGATGAACCAGGCTGAACTTTCATGTGAGATGAGACCTAAGCTAGCAGGCAATAGGGTTGAGAAGAGAGCAACAGGCAATCCATATCGCAATCCGGCCATGAAGATGGGTAACGAGCGAAGATCAATTAAACCAAATGTCTCCGGCAGTGGAACCAGCATCATGATGATGCTGGCTAGACCTGTCAGCAACGATGCAAATAGATGTTCGTGCGAATCGATCAACATCTTGCTGTGAACTTTCAAAGCTAAATAATTTAAGGTTACTAAGGTACATGCGCTTGTCAAAGGAATGAGGTACTCCTTCATAAAGGTTAGTTTGCTCCTTGCAATGAACTACGAATTGTCTTTGTTTCGTACCGCGGTGTCCGCTAGTAAATAGTCCCGATCCGTATCAACAAGTGTCAGCTTGCTATGACAACATGGGAAGACGAGCAGCTTCTTTTTACCTTCATGTATGGAAGTAAGTTCATGAATTTTGAGCGGCAGCAAGACATTAGGGCTTAGACAGAATGGACATTGGGCCACGTAAATGTCCTTCATGATGATGTCATAAGGCCAAGTGTTAGCAAAAGGTATCAAGGTCTACTTCGATTCTGGTTCGCTGGTTTCCGAAGTGGAATTTTTCGCGAGCTCTGCTAATTTTTGCAGGAGAATATGTTGTGGCATATGCATGAGATGTTCTAAAGGTACTTTAAGCTGCTCAGCTAACTTAACAGCTGTTTCAGGAGATATTTGCAACGGTTTCATTATTAAGAAATCACCCATCCTGTTCCGATTTAGTCCGAAGGAAACTATACATAATTGAATCACACTTTTTACATAGAAGCAATGAGGAAGATGCGGATAGTTGGCGATTGGCTGCAGGATATGATTTAATTAAAAGTGGAAAGGAAAGGTGATCGCATTGTTAACATTACCTCTTAATCAAACATGGAATCTTGAAACATTTTTCCCTGGAGGAAGTGATTCTCCTGCATTCGCTGCACACCTGAAGAAGCTTCAGGAATCCATTGCATCTTTTCAAGAGCAAGTACGCAGTACGGCTTCCCCGCAAAGTGTAGAGGATACCTCAGCGCTGGCACATTTGATTGAATTGCTTCAGCATAATGTGATGCATATTCACGAGGCCGATTCATTCGTGGGTTGTTTGCAAGCGGACAATCAGAAGGATAAAAAAGCGCCTGTGCTAAGTGGTCAAGTCAAAAGCTTATATGCCGAGCATTTATCTTCTCTCACACATTTTGATCAAATTCTGACAGGGATTCCAGATCAGGTTTGGGCAGCGATTCTGCAGCAAGAACCTTATCAGGCTATCGCCTTTTCGTTGGATGAACGTCGCTCGTTTGCTAAGGAAAAGCTGCCGCCAGAGCAAGAGGCATTAATTAATGATTTGGCCGTAGATGGCTATCATGGGTGGAGCGATTTGTACAATTCGACCGTAGGTCAATTCAGCATGGCTGTTGAGGTCGATGGTAAGCAGGTTGAATTATCCGCAGGTCAAGCTTTTAATAAGCTGCATACAGAGAATCGTGAAGAACGGCTAGATCTATTTGATAAATGGGAAAAAGCATGGACAGATAAAGAAGAATACTGTGCAGAAGCATTAAATCACTTGGCTGGCTTCCGGCTTCAGGTTTATAAGGCTCGAGGCTGGAAAAGCATACATAAAGAACCACTTGCGATCAATCGGATGGAAGAAAAGACATTGAACGTGATGTGGGATGTCATTGATCGTAATAAAGGTCTTTTCGTGGAATATCTGAATCGAAAAGCAAAGCTGCTTGGCGTTGAGAAGCTGGCATGGGTTGACGTGGATGCGCCGCTCGGCGATTCATCCAAGAAGATCTCCTACGACGAGGGCGCGAGTCTGATCATTGATCAATTCAAGCGATTTAGTCCGAAGCTTGCTGCCTTCTCCGAGGAAGCCTTCGAGAAACGCTGGATCGAAGCAGAGGATCGCCCCGGTAAGCGCCCTGGAGGCTTCTGTACCTCATTCCCGCTAGCGGGTGAGACACGTATCTTCATGACGTACGGCGGGACGCTGAATAACGTCTCTACGCTTGCTCATGAGCTAGGGCATGGTTATCACCAGCATGTAATGACGGATATGCCGGCTCTCGCGCAGGAGTATGCGATGAATGTGGCTGAAACAGCATCTACCTTTGCTGAGATGATCGTAGCGGATGCCGTTGTGAAGAGTGCGTCGACAGATGAGGAGCGCATTGTTTTGCTCGAGGATAAAATTCAGCGGGCAATCGCTTTCTTCATGAACATTCATGCGCGATTTATTTTTGAGACGAACTTCTACGCAGAACGCAGTCAAGGCTTAGTCAGTGTGGAGCGTCTAAATGAGCTCATGGTCGATGCGCAAAAGCTTGCTTACAAGGATGCCTTAAGCAGCTATCATCCGCATTTCTGGGCCGCAAAGCTGCATTTCTATGCGACTGACGTTCCTTTCTACAATTTCCCGTATACCTTCGGCTACATGTTTAGTGCAGGCATTTATGCAAGAGCGGTACAAGAGGGTGCTACCTTCGAAGACAAGTACATCTCTCTGCTTAGAGATACGGGCAGCATGAACGTAGAAGAACTCGCACAGAAACATCTGGGTGTGGATCTCACGGAGCCGGATTTCTGGCAAAGTGCCGTTGACATGGCAGCGCAAGACGTGAAACAGTTCATGGAGTTAACGGAAGCTAAAGTTCGCGTGTAGGATGGGTGGAAGGGCGGACCAACGCCGCCTTCCAGGCCACGCCACGCTCGCGCTCATCGCACAAACAAACAGCCCCCCTGAGGTAAGTGAAGAGGGGCTGTTTCTATTTCATTTAAAGCTTAAATATTTGAATCGTCTGCTGCAACTGTGTTACAACACGCGTCATTTCTTCTGCTTGCGTAACGATGCCTTGTACAGTTGCAATTTGCTCATTCATGGAAGCGGACACTTCTTGCGTACCAGCCGCGGACTCTTCTGTAATCGCTGAAATATTTTCCATGGCCGCAGCTATTTGATTTGAGCTTTGAAGCATGCTTTCGCTTTCTTTTGCGAAGCGTGTAATCTCCTCGGAAATGAAACCAACGCTGCCGACAATCTCAGCAAATACAATCTCCGTTTGATCGATTAAGACCGTTTGTTTTTTAACGACGTCCTCATTGACTTGAATGCTGCGAATCGCATCCTGAATGCCTTGCTCAATGCTTTTGACGAAGCCGAATACTTCACGTGTAAGGGATGTGGATTCTTCAGCAAGCTTACGTACTTCTTGCGCTACGATCGCAAAGCCCCGTCCATGCTCACCAGCTCTAGCTGCTTCAATGGATGCGTTGAGGGACAACAGGTTTGTTTGCTCAGCAATCTCGGAAATGGAGCGAGTAACGGTCGATATACCAGCGGCTTGACGAGCCAGCATGTCAATCGTATCCGATACTTGTCTAGTTACTTCAACATTTCGTTTCATACCTACGCCTTGGCTTTCAACCGAGGTGCGTCCTTTTTCAACGAGCGTCATCATTTGATCCGAACGGTTTTTCATTTCATTGGCAGATCCGGCATAATTCACGATTTTCACTTCAATATCTTTGGAGGTGATGGAAACGCCTGAAATCTCCTCGGAGATTTGTCCTGCACCAGCTGCTAGCTCATGGGCCGAAATACTCACTTGTTCTAGGACTGTACGGAAGCTTTCGTTTTTAACATAGATATCACGGCTTGTCTGGAAAACTTGCTTCGAAATAGAACCTGTATCCCGTAAAATATCGCGGAGCTTGTCAATCATTTTGTTAAAGGATTGTCCCAATTGACCAAGTGAATCATCCGTTGTAATCGCAACCTTTTGAGAGAAGTCACCTTTGGAGATGTTGAGGGCAATACGGGAGATATCCGCAATAGGCTCCGTAAGTTGTGCTTCAAACCAATTGATGAATGGCAAGCTTCCAGCTAGAACGATAATTAGGAAAATAATTCCAAGTAAGCGGTTCCAGTCCGAGGCGAAAGTTACAATCATTAAGAAAAGCAAATTTAAGCCAATTAGTGCAAAACAACCAATTTGTAGTTTCTTTCTAAACGACAGGGATGAAATTTGTTCCAATCCGACCGACTCCTCTGCAAAATTTGTTTACTTGTGGAGAAAATTATAGGTATATTTGAAAATTATATCATTGAACATGGAAACATTCTACAGTTTTTCGACAACAATCGTTCGTTATTTACAAGGAAACTGGGATTTATATTAAGTAAATATAAAGAATTTAGTGAATTATTCAAATATTGGAAATAAACTGTTGAATTATGTAAATTTTATATATATAATAGGTCTACAGTCACGATATTAACATAATTAGTAAATAATAATAATTTGAGGGGGATTAATTACAAATTGGAACAGTTGACGCTTTCTAGACAAATCGATGTAGTATTTCGTAAGCTTAAGGAAGAGCTTTCACACGTAAACTCGGGCACGGTTTTTGTTCACATTCGCAACAATGAGATTGGCAAATTTGGCATTAAACATCTACCGTTTGAGAGTTCAGAGGGAGTGTTACCTGCAGCGTCTAGCATGGGGCTAACTGAGCTGCAATTTCAATCTTTTCGTCAGATGGCGATCGAATCTCTTAAACGCAAGAAGAGCTGGACACATGGGGAAATATTGTTTGATTTTACGGTAAGAAAGAATATCATTTCGATCAGTATCATGTTTGAGAGCAATTATAATATGGCTACATATGCAAGAACGATTTAGCACTCATACTCCTATTATTTCATCAAAAGAACCCCGATCACAATTGTGATTGGGGTTCTTTTTGGAGCAAAATGCGACCCTTGCCATAAGGGATGCACATGGGGGTTCCAACCACAAATGGGAAAGTTGTCCTTGAGGGGGAAGCATGGGTTATCAAACAGTCCCACTCTAATTGTCCAATTTTAAGTAGAATTAACAATACTCCAGCAGTTCCGTGTAATTGCCGAGCCTGACTGCCGGTCCTTGCTTAGTCGCGAATTCGTAGCTTCTTAGACCAGTGCTTACATGAAATGTACTCATTCCTAACCTATTCCCGCATTCTATATCGATTTCACTATCTCCTATGATCACATCGTTGCGTCTCGCGATATTCATTAAAGCTCGCTGCTTCGGATTTCCTCCCTTCAGTGGCGTAACAACGTAAATATGATCGAACAAGTCATAAATCCTTAGACGTTTAAGTTGAAGATAGACATGTTCATTTTGATTTCTTATCGTAATCAGAGCCAGATGGTATTTCCCCTTCACGTTGGCGGCAAAGCTGGGGAAGTCTTCTATCATCGTATCCAGATCTAGTAAGTCCATACTTTCCAAGCGGTTGCTTTTATAATGCTTATAGCGCTGCATCGTGTCCTGCTGGTTGGCAACAAGCTTACCATAAATACGATGGACGATGGATGTATCGTCGGTTAAAGACAGCTTCAACMGCTTATAATCGGCCAAGGAAGGGAACGGCAGCCCCGTCTCATTTTCAAAAAAGGAGCTCATGATGCTATAGTATCGGTGCCATACATCAATGATCGTTCCATCGAGGTCAAAAAATATGGTCGGCTTCATGAAGGTTCCTCGGTGAAATATTCTTGAAAATAGCGGTACATCGTTAATTGGTCCTTCTTGTACTTGATATGCTCATCGATGGGGTCGCCCAGCATGAGGCGAATCATCAAATTTGGAATATCGTAACCGGAAGCAATTGTTAACGGGAGCCCTCCGGAAGCAAATCGGGTATTAAAATCGATAATAAACGGCTGATTATGCCTATTGAGAATGTACTGGAAATTGACGGGGCCTTCCAAATGGATATGTTTAGATATGGAGGGAATGTAATCTCTTATTTCCAGAGGATGCTGATTTTGGCAGATGACAGCTCCTCCGCCTAACATTTTCAATCTTTCTCTTTGATTGCAAACAATCAACTGTCCCTTCTGATCAAAAAGGCAATCCACCGTGTATTCCTTGCCGCTGATGTAATCCGTAACGACATAATCTTTCATTTTTACACTCCAATAGTCGAGGTCCATACGATCTTCGAGCTTTCGAACCTCTTTGCTCCCGCTGCTTTCGCATTTTTTGATGATGGCCGGATAAGTAACGGCTTCTTTCGTCTCAAATACCTCGGGAACGGGCAGCCCAATGTTCTTCATAAAYAGATACATCTTTTGCTTATGGTGAAGTATTTCGTGGGTGTTTACATCGCAAACAAGCAACTTAACCCCCTTTTTTAATAAGTCCGCTTTGTGTTTGGAGTAAAATGGCGTGTCATATGAGGTGGTTGGAAATATGATGTCAACGTGTTCTTGTTCGACTAGGGAAAGAACAATGTTTTCGTAACTCGGGTCACTGCTGGCAGGTACTTTATAAAACGAGTCGACCACATGTTTAGCGTACACGTATTCGCTGCTATCCACAGCTACGATATGATACTTATATCCTTTAATGGGATGTTGCAATAAGTGTTTTATTAAGAATGTTCCGGTTAGCCCTCCTGCAGAGGTAATCAATATGGTTAAGTTTTTAATCATCGTCGCTCAGCCTCCCAGGTTAAAACTAACCATAAAATGCTTTGACTTCTCTTTCAATCTGAGGCCATACCTTAGCAATCGTGCTTTGGTAGGAAGCCCGTTCGCGTACATACTTTAATCCGTTTGCAGCCTTTTTTTTGCGTGTATCTTCGTGCTCCAAATAATATTTGATTTTTTCGATTGTTTCTTCCGGTGAGCTTGAGACTGCACAATCATTCTCCGATGACAATTTGGCCCGGACTCCCGGACTGTCCGATGTCAGCAAAAAACCGCCTGATGCCAAAATATCGTAAGTGCGGCTGCTGATTTGGTCCTCAACGGTTTGTACGCTAATATTGATCTTGGCCGAATTATAAACTTGAGGCGTCAGGTGATAAGGAATACTGCCTTGCATCATCTCGCTTCGCGGCGATACGCCAAGATAGTCTTTCATCTCATGCCAATCGCGCCCCCATATTTTCGTATGAAAGGGAGCGTCCAATAACGGAGCCACCAAGTTCATGATGCTTTTTCGGCGAAAAATATCCCACATGAACTGCCCGTTCACGATCACGGAAACATCACATGCATACTTTGGATTGGGAGGCATGGGGCGGTGAAAATGTGGATTGCAGCCGACGTCTAAATATTCGGCTTTTATCCCCATTGTTTGATAAGAAGAAATTTTATCGGCGCTACGGGTCAATACAAACTGGGGGGATGTCTTGGAAACATACGGTTTGGACCAACGTTCAAAATGAAACCAATCCTCTTCCGCGAAATATAAATGAAAAATACGATGGCGTTTTAAAAACTCCGCAAAAACATCCGTTTTAGTATGCAGTACATCCCATCCGATCGTTACGATCATGTCGGGTCGAAATGTGTGAATCGCCTGCTCCAGCAGCTCCTCACTAATATCGTTGAGATGGTATACCTGATGACCATTTGATTCCAGTGCCCATCCGAATGTCAAGCGGAACATATCCAGAGTCATTAGTGAAAGTATTTTCACAACGTTATCCCCTCTCTTACAAGCTGTGATTTTGGTGACGCAGCCATTGATAGGTACTATCGAGGCCTTCCTGCATGGAGTGTTTTGGACACCATTGTAAATCATTCATGATAGCGCTTATATCAACAGAACGATGGCTGACATTGTCGATCACTCTCTTCTGTCTGTAAGTAATCGGATAATTCGGACGTCCCGCGACGTCGGATATCATGGTTGCGAGCTGACGGACAGCTGTTTCCTTTCCTGTGCCAATATTATAAAGCTTCCCAAGGCTGTTTGGATGAGTGATGGAAGCAAGCAAAGCTTCTATAGCATCTTCAACATACGTAAAGTCCCTGGTTTGTTCCCCGTCCCCGTATATGTCCATCGGCACATTGTTCTCCAACGCTTCAAAAAATCTGGCCACGACACCGCAGTATGGATTGGATGGCAACTGACCGGGCCCAAAAACGTTGGACAACCGTACCGTCGTGACGGGGAAACGATACATGTGATAAAACACTTCGCAATAATGCTCGACGGAAAACTTGCTGGCGGAATAAGGCGTAGTCAGCTGATGCCAGTGTTCGGGTGTAGGACGAACGGATGCATTTCCATAGACAGAGGCTGTAGACGTGTAGAGCATCCTTTTTAATTGGGGACAAAGCTCTTTCGCTTTATGAAGCAGTAAAAAACCGCCGTAGAGGTTTGTGTGGAAATCTTCATGCAAATTCAGGACAGATCGAGTAAGACTGCGGCATGCCAGATGGAAAATCCATTCCACTTTAGGGAGTACTTCTTCCAACAATTTTTCATTTGTAATGCTATCCTGATAGAAAGTGATCTTGTCGGAATTCAAAACGGAATTTCGGTTCCCGGCGGACAAATCATCGATGACATAAATATGTTCTGAGATAGGCTCTAATTTGCGGACGAGCTGCGAACCGACAAACCCAGCCCCTCCAGTTACCAAGACATGACTAAAGCGCATTAACAACATCTCCCTTCGTTTATGAGAGTATGCGAGCAGAGTTGCAGATGTTTGTACGATTACCTAAATCAAAAGAAAACGGGAAATTGCTGCACGAATAGCCGTTGTCCCCCCATCTTAGGCTAACAAGGGAGGAGATATGTCCATACGCACTAGCTTACATTGACATAAGCATATACAGAGTGAACTAGGTTTTTAGTTAACGGATATCTTTTGATAAAGGAGATGAAACATTTGAAGGTCATACATTGTGCTGCCGAAATTGGGGGGCAGATGGAACTATTCATGAAAGGATTAAAGAATCTAGGACACGATGCTTCAGTTTATCAAGCTGAGGATCTGCGGCATCTATTGAATGTCGCCAATCAGACCGCCGACATTTTTCATTTTCATAATGGACTGTATTTTTCAGAGCAGCTAACCGGCCCAGAATTTGAAAAGCTAGACCATGCAAAAAAGCTGCTTCAATACTGGGGAAAAGATCTTCGAACCGAAGAAGAAGCCATCATTCATAATCCTTATATCAGACTTGGATATGATTTTGAGGATGAGAAGATTAAACAAACCTTGGATATGATTTCGAAAAAATTCCCCGCTTGTATTGTCAAAGATTATGAATTACAAGCCTACGCATCCAAGGTGCACGATCGGGTATATGTTCTCCCGCTTGCTGTAGACTTACAAGAAATAGACAATCTGGCCCCGTCCGCATCGGCGCATAGAAGCGAACCGCTTATTATCCATGCTCCGATGGAAGGCAAAGGAACTGAATATGTTGAGGAAGTATTGGACCGGCTTCGCAGTGAAGGATATTCCTTCCATTATGAACGAGTTGAGGGTTTGAACAGAGATGAAGCTTTACAGCGATATCGGCAAGCCGATATCATTATTGATCATCTGTTAAGAGGATCATACGGTTTAGTGGCCATCGAAGGGATGGCTTTGGGAAAACCGGTTATTTCCTATATCAGGGAGGACCTTAAGCATCGTTATCCGTCAGATTTGCCGATTATTTCCGCCAATCCTGCCAACCTATACAATGCTGTAGCCTCTTTGCTTCAGAATCCTGCGCTTCGTAAGGAAAAAGGTAGAGCAGGAAGGGAGTATGTCGAGAGAGAGCATGCGCTTCCTGAAGTAGCCCGCCAACTGGACCGAATTTATCAAAGTGAAGTGGCAATGATTCCGAATAAACCAAAGACCAACAGTATTTCTTTGCAACCCAATCGGTTTTTTACGAGGAAAGGAAAGATGAGGGCGGCATCATATTTTTCCTTTAATTTGGCACAAGTCCCTTCATCCGTGTCGATCGTAAATGCTGTTATGCATTTCCCCGTCATAGTCGGCAAACAAAAAAAAGTATCGGTATTTCGCGTAAAAACAGGATGGGACCGCAAGAGAATTCCTTATAAACGGCCGATACTATATCGAAAGCCTATAAAAAAATTGATCGCTCAGCGCGGAAAGAAGAAGAAGTCTATTCGCTCCGTTGTAGCTTGGGATTGCACTCTTTTAACCAAAAGCTGGCACAACGGCCAATTGAGAAACCACGGTGTCTACATTTCGAAAAAATTGTGGAGACATCCTTCTCTTATACTAACTTTGGCTGATTAGAAAGTATTCTGACACTAAAGCGGTGAGAGAGCCTGTATCGGCAATCCCACCGCTTCCCTTAAAACGTATTTGGTGTTTTCGGTCCGGTATCCTTCATCATGTTTGTCGAAAAGGAATCTATCGGTAATGTTTGAGGATTACCTTTAATGGATGATATATATTGCGCGAAAATGATTTCAAGAGCTCGTTTCCCTTCGATAGCATCAATCAGAGTCGGATGGTTTTGTCCCAACACAGCATCAATGAAACTTTGATACATATATAGATGTTCATCCGTATCGTCCATTAGTTTCATCGCTTCATCCGTACTGATCGCGGTCTCTTCCATGTGCCACCGTTCCAGCTTATTCAAGGAAGTGCCGCCGATGCATATCGTCCCTTTTTCGGCAAATATGGATATCGAATTTTCCAGATTATTGGGAAGGGTAACGGAATTCGCCTCGATGATTCCTTTCGCGCCATTTTCAAAAGTAAGGATGCCCAGAGCAATATCCTCCGTCTCTTTTCGGATATTTCCATTAGACAATTCTCCATAAACACACTGAACACCGCCAAGAAACCATTGAAGCAGGTCGATGACGTGGATACCTTGATTAAGCAGCATTCCGCCATCCTGCAACCATGTTCCCCTCCAGGAAGCCTCACTATAATAGTTGGATGACCGATTAATTCTTAGCGTTGCCGATCCCATGTAAATCCGGCCAAGAGCACCGGTTGCAATGATCTCCTTAATCTTTTTCATGATCGGCCGATATCGGAGCTGGTGGCATACTTGGACGAAGCGCTGCTGAGCGGCTGCCAGTTCAATAATTTCATCTGCGTCCTTTAGTGATAACGTCATAGGCTTCTCCAACACGATATGTTTGCCCATAAGAAGTGCCGCTTTGGCCATTTCCGCATGCATTCCTGATAAAGTGGAGATGATGACGGTTTGAACGGAGGGATCGGCAAGCAGGACTCGGTAGTCGGTCGATTTTGCCAACGTAGCGCAGCTGCCCGTCGTTTGTTGCCACAATGCTTCTGCCTGTTCCATTCGTTCCTCGGCGACATCGCTTACCGCAATCAGCCTTGCCTCCTTGCAGCGGGCGAGCGTACGAAGGTGACGTTCGGCGATCCTGCCGCAGCCGATGATGCCGAAGGTCACGCTCATGTCGATTCACTACCATAGCTTTTCAGTACAGAAATAATGTAATCTTGTTCACTTTCCTGTAAGAAGGGGCTCATCGGGATTGCAAACAACTGGAGTGACAGCTTCTCTGCCACTGGAAAATCATCTTTCTTGTAGGAAAGATGAGCGTACGCCTTTTGCAGATGAAGCGGACAAGGATAGTAAACACCTGTTTGTATGCCAGACTGTTTGAGCTTAGCGGTGATCGCTTCCCGTTCTGCGGACTCTATACAATAGAGATGATAAATATGCGTGTTGTCGTCATTTTCATACGGTATCCGTAGATATGACAGATTTTCCAACCCTTCTCGATAGCGAGCCGACAGCTTCCTGCGCATGCGGTTCCATTCATCGATGTGGTCCAGAGCGATGTTCAGAATCGCAGCATGCAGTTCATCCAGGCGGCTATTATACCCAAGCATATCATGATAATACTTCATGGAACTTCCGTGTTGGCGCAGCTTGCGGATTTTTGCGGCAATTTCCGGATTAGACGTGGTGATCATCCCGCCATCTCCGATAGTTCCCAAATTTTTGGTAGGAAAGAAGGAGAAGCAGGCCGCATCACCAAGGCTTCCTAGAGGCTTTCCTTTATACGCTGATCCAAAAGCTTGGCAAGCATCTTCAATGACGATTAAATGATGCCGCTTTGCCACCTCTATCAGTACGTCCATTTCGGCGGGTTGGCCAAATAAATGAACGGGTATAATCGCTTTTGTTTTCGGTGTAATGGCCTTCTCTACCCTCAAAGGATCAATGTTATAAGTGAGTGGATCAATATCAACGAACACCGGCTTGGCGCCTAATCTGGATATGGCCTCAGCGGTAGCGAAAAAAGTAAAAGGAGTCGTGATGACTTCGTCCCCTTCCCCGATGCCATACGCATCCAAAGTCATGATTAAGGCATCCGTTCCATTTCCTACGCCTATCGCGAAGGCTGCACTTGTCTTTTCCGCAATCCTCTGCTCTACTTGCCTCACATGATCACCGATTATATATTTGCCGCTGTCGATCACGCCCTCCATTTGCTGCAGTATTTCTTTTTTGATGGATTGAAACTGGCGAGCGAGGTCCACTAAAGGAATCATCCCCCATTCACTCCCTTTTGTTTTCTAAATTCGTACAATATGATCGCCCTTATAGGAGGCCGTTACATTTCTCGTATCGATCACGCACCGGCTATGGTTGACTACATCATTCCATTTGATGCAAGAATGATCGACAAGCACTACGATGGCGTCCAACTCCTGTAACTTCAATTGATCTATTTGAAGGATAGGCAAGTTAAAAGGGACGTTCCCCTGATAGACCGGATCATGAACGGAGACTTTCATTTTTTTATTAAGCAAAAGTTCAATCACCTTCATGGAAGCCGATTCTCGAATATCGTTTACATCTTTTTTGTAGGTGAGGCCGATGATACCAATATTTGCTTGCTGGGCGGAAACTCCTCTTTCCGAAAGAATCTGCGTGATCCGTTTGACTACAAAGTGGGGCATCATTTCATTCACAATTCCAGCCTGCTGAATCATTGTTAAAGGAAACCCCTCCTGCATGCCAATCCATGTTAAGTAAAATGGATCGACAGGGATGCAATGCCCGCCGACTCCTGGGCTGGGATAAAATGGGGTAAAACCGAAAGGTTTCGTGGATGCCGTTTGAATGACTTCCCATATATTGATTTGCAGCAAGTTTGCCAGCATGTTGACCTCGTTGATAAACGAAATATTAATAAGCCGTTGGCTATTTTCTAAGATTTTTACGAACTCCGCAATACGAGGGGAAGATACAGGAACGATTGTTTGGAAAACGTCTCTATACAGCGTTGCTACTTTCTCGAGACAACAATCCGTCACCCCACTCACAATTTTCGGAATTTGCTCCAGAGTAAACTGCATGTTGCCCGGATCAATTCGTTCCGGAGAATATCCGAGAAAAAGA
The DNA here is from genome assembly GCF_056402415.1 of Paenibacillus sp. P4_A9. Classification (NCBI taxonomy): domain Bacteria; kingdom Bacillati; phylum Bacillota; class Bacilli; order Caryophanales; family Paenibacillaceae; genus Paenibacillus; species Paenibacillus sp. P4_A9. The sequence goes on along the minus strand of NZ_JBFUHL010000010.1, from coordinate 48,351 downwards.
TTAGAACCTATTGTAAAGCCATGGTTTTCCAAAAGCGGCTTAATGATATCCTCTGTAGTTCCAGGATAAGTGGAGCTCTCGAGTACTACTAATTGTCCCGGCTGCAGATAAGGTGCCATCTGATTAATAGTTGAGTACACATAAGATAAATCCGGCTCTTTATTTCGCAGGGGAGTTGGTACACAGATAATAATATGATCCGTTTTACTTAGAACAAGGTAGTCCGTTGTTGCTTCAAATCTTTTGCAATCTATGAGTCCTCCGATCTCATCATCACTTATGTCAGAAATAAAGCTTTTCCCATTACGCAATACCTCGATTCTCTTTTCGTTAATATCAACACCGAATACCTTGTAACCTTTTTTAACAAAAGCAATGGCGAGAGGCAGCCCCACATAACCTAAGCCAATAATGGCAACAGTTTCCCTATTGTTGGACATAAGTGCCAGACCTCCTTCAGGACGTTCTTATTGTAGTACAAGAAATATCTAAAAGTGATGAAGATGAAATTTCTATTTATTCAATTATTTTTATTGGTCATTGAGACGGGGACAGCCATCCAATAAAAACATACAGGATAACACTAAAGGCGTGTTACTTCCGAAGCGATGGCGTCAATAGTCTATTTCAAACTGCGAGACGGAAAGCTCATGGTTACGCTCCAAGAAGAACATCGTAGTTATGGTCATCTTACTGGCTGTCAACAACACCATAACCTACTCCGCTCATATTTACTCATTCCTCTCAGTAAGTGAATTTTCATTACGGTATAATTTACGCTCGGTACATAGTGATTGCTTGGACATAAGTCAGACTGCATTTAAAATAAACCGTCGTTTTTTTGCCTTTTTGTCAATAGATGGAGAGAGGGCGATTGTGGCCGGAGATCCTGCTAGGAGATCAGGAATAATTTTGGCAGCACGAGGCACTTTGTGGCGCTTGGAATGACGACGATTGGTCATGTTGCTCGAACTTCTCTCGCTGCCCTCAAGCAGAAGTTTCGAGCTCGTTTTGGTAAGCAATCGGATATACAAGCAGAGGTTATGTGGCGGACTGCCAATGGTCTCGACGATAGTCTGAAATCCGTTGATTTCTCCGTCGATTTAGACCTCACTTTATTGTGGGGTCTTTTTCATTTTAACAATCCAAAGTCACTCCAAACGGAGTGGCTTTTTTTGTTTTAATCGTTGCTGTATAATAAAGCCCAATTGTACATGTAAGCTGCAAAGAGTGAATTTATGAAATTACATCCAAACAGAAGTGGTGGTTAGCTCTGGCAGAGGATAGAAAATTAGACACATTTTGTATTCACGTATTAAAACTGTAGGGATCGAACATAATATCTTACGACGGTGAAAACAGCGAGGTGTAGTGTCGCAGAGCATTCAAAGATAAAACACCAGGGAAGTTGTTTTTGAATCCATATTGAAGCGAGGCGATGTGCCGTGAGCTCATTAATGTAGTCATGTACTGCAATTAGTGTGATGAGGTAGAGACCCAGCCAAGTAAGGTTCAAGGCAAAAGTACCATCAATCTATTCACCGTCGAAGAGGAACCCCGAAAGGGGTTCTTTTTTATTCGGACAACTAGTTGAATAAATATTACTTTAGCAAAGCAACTCGTACAACCACGCAATGTGGTCAATTAGTGTGTTTTATCGTGAACGATATTACAGTTAAAATCTATAGAAAATGTGATTTCAAGCGCTCTCATGAAATAACGGGAACGATGTTGCAGAACAACAATAGTTTGAAAGCAATTATATGCTTTCCTTGGAATCCCTTTACCTGTAAGGGTTTATTTGTGTTTAAAGGGGTATATGACCACAATATGACCACATTGATCCTAAAACAAAGCCGCGTTGATGTGTTCAGCAGCGCTTTTTTGCATATTAGGAAGTACGTGGGAGTATGTGTCCATTGTAGTTTTAATCGTGGAGTGTCCGAGCATTTCTTGCACAACTTTCGCATTGACACCAAGCTCGAGTAATGTGGTCGCAAATGTATGTCTCAATCCATGAAGCGTTATTCTTGGAACACCCGCCCCGACGATCATCCTGTTGAATCCTTTAGAAACGGAATTGTGATACAAAATGTGGTTCGTCTTTGGACTTGGAAATAGTAAGTTTAATTCATTAGGCGCCTGCTTAATTTTATACTGCCTCAATACCTTAATGGTATTCTTCGCAATTGTAATGCTTCGTACCGATCCTTCTGTCTTTGGCGAGTCCTTAATGTAGATTTGCTTGTTAGCGAATACCATGGTACGCCGCACCGATATCATATTGGATTTCAAATCAACATCATTCCAGTTGAGAGCAATAACTTCTCCGATCCGCATACCAGAGGTCAGGGATAGAAGAAACATGCAGTAATAAAACGGAGATACGAGCTTCGTATAATCCAGGAATTGCTTCTGTTGTTCTACAGTCCAAACCTTCAAGCTGGCATTCTTTCTTCCCATAGCAGGTTTTTTAACAAGTGCTGCTACATTCTTCGGAATCATTCCCCATTCATAGGCCTGTTTAAATGACTTTGTTACAAGGTTAGCAATATTGTTTATATGTCCAACTGAGCATGTTTGAGCAAGATCGTTATAGAACTTCTGGATATCCATAGGTGTGACTTTCATTAAGGGGATATGTCCCATTTTCGGAATGATGTGATTGTGAACAAAAGAAAGCCGGGCTTCGTACGTCGGATCTGGCAGGCGTAGATATCGCCACAATGAAAGCTATAAACCGAGTGAAGAAAGCTGATCCTGAACTTTATAAGAAGGTGGAAGAGAATAAAGTATCTTTGGATACGGCATACAAACAAGTTTTGAAGAAACAAAATCTTGAAAAGGATGTCCAACCGATTCGGAGTGAGGAGAAGATCGATGACATGATATGGGCGTTACGCCGCCACTGTAGCGAGCGCGATTACATTTTATTCCTATTGGGAATCAACACCGGGCTTCGAGTGGGTGATCTGGTGGAGATCAAAGTTAAGGACATTAAACGTAAGAAGGAGATGAAACTCAAAGAAGGCAAGACAGGTAAGACTAATGATACACTGGCACTCGAAAACATCTATGATGAGCTAAACGCCTATATCGATACATTGGACAGTGAATGGTTATTCCCATCAAGGAAGGGTGACAGCCATATCACTCCGACACAAGCTTACAGGCAGCTAAATAAAGCGGCCGACATGGCTGGTGTTGAACACGTTGGGAATCACACGCTTCGTAAGACGTTCGGCTATTGGCACTATAAACAGTTTAAGGACGTAGCCGAGCTTCAGAAAATTCTCAACCACAGTAAGCCGGACGTTACATTGCGATACATTGGAATCACAGCTGAAGGAATTAGATCGAACCTCGCTAAATTTAAGCTAGGGGTGAAAACATGATTTATCGAATGTGGAGGAAGTATCCAGCTATGCGAATGGCATTAGTTAGAACAATGCAGAAAAGACGCTCAACTGCTGTAACAGTTCAAGCGCCCAGGTAATACCAATACACGGTTATTATACACCACAGATCGGGAGCTGCTCAATGAGCGGCTTCTTTTTGTATTCCGAGTTTTCCGAAATCGTAAAATCGATAAATATTATTTATGTTTTATTGAAAAGTGATAACTTTTATCTATAAGTATGATATACTTTAGGTAGTTAAATATATAAGGGAGTTGATGACATGGAAAAGATATTACTTCTTCTTCCCGATGGTGAACGTGAGGAATTTCGCAAGCGATGTGCAGCTAGAGGACAGACGATGAATGGTGCATTACGGATGCTTATACAGCGTGATAAATACGATTTTGAAGCGAATTACAGAGAAGAGTACAAATATGAAGAGCCAGAAACGGCTATAAGAACACATTAGTTAAGGGGGTTAAATAAATGGGTTTCAACGATGATTTAGGGGGAGCAGTACCTGATGACGATGATGGTTTTAATGTTGACTTCAATCGTTATGAAACAGAGGAGAGCTTAAATTCTGAGTTCCGCGACTTCCACGCCTGGTATGAAGCAGAAACGGGCGAACGCTATGAAGCCGGTTACATTCCGGCGGAGATATTTGAGAAGTTTAACCAATTCGATTTTGAAACTGGCAGACACTTGAGCCTTGTCGAGTCAGTTCAAAGAGTAATTAAAGAAGCAGAAGACGATGCGCTTATGGACGATGATTGGGCAACGACAGACTATTAAATAGGGGGAATTACACATGGGAATTAAGTTCAATCTCAGCACATACGCCGCGTTCAAAAGTTACGAGGACAAGATGACTTCGAAAAATAACGATCTGTTAAGTCAACAAGCAGTCAAGGAATCTGAGCTTGCGAATCTACAGCAGCAGTATCTTAAAGAGTATACCGAGGGCGATACTATTCCAGTTGCCATTTCGAGCAAGATCGCTAATGTTAAGACGGCAATCTCACTAATCCGGGACGAGCTCGATTTAATTTCAGCGTCTGATTTACGTGAAAAGCAGATGGCAAAAGACGTATATCGCGAGTTTCAGAGCTTCTTAGTGGACGTGGGTGCTGAGCAGAATCGGATGTGGGAAGAGTCAGTACAGATTCTTCAAGTAGCTTACGACAAAGTAATGGAGCTTAACCGCGAATATAATACACTTCATGAAAATGCCAGCATTCTGACGAGCACACAATTTATTCCGGTCGTCGATCACTTGGATATTGACGAAGAAAGCAAAACAGCGATGAAGCATCGGTCTTGGGTTATGCCAGGTACGCCACTTACCCGAGCGAAGGATCATGTTCATTTCMACTAAGCAACCACACAGAGAGGCTCAGAAATGGGCTTCTCTTGCCTTATATAGGCTCATTATTACCACATTACCACCACGGAAAAATGTTACTTAGAAGGGCTTTTACAGGCTTTAAAATGACACTTTTTGTAATGGTTAAAGTAGCACCAATATAGGTGTATCAAGGGATAAAGAGAAAGGGGGGTACGATATGGCAAGTATGGCCCGGGTGGCTAGGGTACGACTTCAGAAGCCCAACGACGTACGTAAACTATTGCAGGATATGGTCAACAGGGTTAAAAACGCTAAGCCGGAAGAGTATGACATGATTGATAAACAAGCCAGGACGATTACATATATCGCCAATGTCATGCTAACCGCGATGAAGGAAGGCGAAATCGAGGATCGCTTAGCGGCCTTAGAAGAACAGGCAGCCGAGCAAGGGAAGAAGGGGCGGTAAGTATGAGCAAAGCGAGATTGGCGAAGCTCCAACAGGCTTTGAACGCGTCTGATCCTGAAGTACAGCATGGCGTGTTTATCATTGAGTATGAGAAAGATGGATCCGTTAGCATTTATCCAATTGGATTTAAAGGGACAAAAGCAGCGGCAGAAGAATTTCTTGCTCAGAAAAAATACGATGATTGGGTGAGGATAATTAATGACGTTCCCAGGTTGGAGATTCCTCGGCCAGATGGCAGAACACTTAAGATATTTACGGAGGAAAACCATGTTAAATAAACCAGAAGAGATTGCCTTGAATTTGGACGAAGAAACAAAGAACAACTTGATAAAGGCCTTTGAGTTGTGGGAGAAGCAACAGGAAGCCAGTAACGAAGATGTATTGATTGAGTAAGGATTGCACCACGTAGACCTATTTGTATGCATTGGGCATGATATGAGCATGTTTAGTGTATGGGGTGAATGATGAGTGACAATGAGTGAAATGATTACTGAAATAACAGGTCCAGCTATATCTCTATATGCATCACTTATTATGTTCATCATATTCGGTATTATAGGGTATTTGATGTATAGGGAGATCAAGTATATTGATCGTGAATCCGGCTTAGCCCAGGTGGAAACGGTAGCTAAGGACATAGGCGAAAGCCTAGAAGAGCTTAAAAAGATCAATAACGCAATGAAAGAGAAGGGGTGAATCCAATTTTGGATCATCCTTTTTTTGTTCAATAAAATCAACGATTTGAATGTATGATTTATTTTGCCAAAGTCGGGAATATAGATTTTTATAGCGATTGCCTATAAATAAAGGAAACGAATGTATGATTCTTTGTATTAACGTACATTGGAGTGACACCCACCATTGCCCATAAACAGCGAACAAGCAGAACATGTGGCCACAAGGGTTGAATCTGTTACAAATAATAAATATCTGTAACACCATCTGTAACACCATCTGTAACACCATCTGTAACACCATCTGTAACACCATTTGTAACACTATAAACCCATATATACCAATGGTTTTAAGGATTTGTTACAGATGTTACAGATAATTCATATAAAAAAACCTTTAATTATAGGATATAGCTTGACCACAAAAAAGACCACGCAATGTGGTCAATTAGTGTGTTCAAACGTGAACGATGTTACAAGAGAATTACTCAGAACCCTTGATTTTACGCACTTCTGTGAACCAATATGAACGATGTTACAGAATTAAAATAGTTTGAAAGCAGTTATAATATGGCTACTTATGCAAGAACGATTGAGCACTCATACTCCTATTATTTCATCAAAAGAACCCCGATCACAATTGTGATTGGGGTTCTTTTTGCAGCAAAATGCGGCCCTTGCCATAAGGGATGCACATGGGGGTTCCAAAGATAGGGTCCGTCATTACCTGACAATCCATACCGAAAACTTCACGCAGCAATGGTGCATTTACGATGTCCTCAGGCTTTCCTTCCGCGTAAACGGAACCCTTCTTGATGCTAACAATATGATGCGCGTAGCGACATGCTAGATTAATGTCGTGCAAAACCATGACAATTGTGCGCTGTTCTCTCTCGTTAAGCTCAAACAATAAGTCCAGTACCTCAATTTGATGGGTAAGATCGAGGTAGGTGGTCGGTTCATCTAAGAGTAAAGTAGGCGTATCTTGAGCTAATGTCATCGCAATCCAAGCGCGCTGGCGCTGTCCTCCGGAGAGTGAGTCGACGGTGCGATCGGCAAATTCCAGCATATCGGTAAGCTCGAGAGCGCGCATGACCTTGCTCTCATCCTCCGCGGACCATTGCTGCAGCCAGCTTTGATAAGGATAGCGTCCTTGTTTGACGAGCTGTCTGACGGTGAGTCCTTCTGGTGCAGTAGGTCCTTGGGGCAAGATCGCCATTCGTCTGGCAACCTCTTTGGTAGAGAGTTTAGCAATCTCATGGCTATCCAAAAGAATACTACCAGAGGCAGGCTTCATAAGTCGGGCAAGTGAGCGCAGAAGGGTGGATTTTCCACAGCCGTTACTGCCGATAAAAACAGTTATTTTACCTTTAGGGATCTGCAGATTTAAGCTTTGGAAAATCGTTGTATCTCCATATGTCAATTGAAGCGATTGGGCTTCGAGTGCTTGGTCTAATGTAGTCATGAGCTCGTTCTCCTTTTTCGTAGACATGGGGAGGTTATCCACGATTTCTACTGCGATATAGGACGTAGATGAAGATAGGTGCGCCGATGGCTGCCGTGAAGACGCCTGCCGGAATATCAAGTGGCTTGAATAGGGAACGTCCAGCTAAGTCTGCAAGAAGCAGAAGTAAAGAGCCTGTTAAGGCAGAGACAGGGATCAAAGAACCGAAGCTAGGACCGACCAGTTTGCGTGAAATGTGCGGAGCCATGAGCCCAATGAAGCTTATGGCTCCGCCAAATGCGACAGCAGCGCCCGACAGGGCGACACTTAGCATGATTAACAGAAACCGTTGACGCTGAACACGACTTCCAACACTTTGAGCAATATCCTCTCCTAAGGATTGGATGGTAATATGCCGCGCATAGAAGAAAATAACTGGTATTAATACAGCAACCCAAGGCAGCAATGGATATACGGCTTTGGCCCAGGATACGCCATATATACTGCCAGTCATAAAAGTAAGTGATTGATTGGCGAGTACGATAGGTCCAGTAAGCATCATTAAATAAGATAAAGCGCTCATTGCGGCTGTGAGCCCAGTCCCAATGAGGACGAGTCGCAACGGTGTAATGCCATTTTTCCAAGAAAAAATGTAAACCAACAAGGTTGCAAGGAATGCCCCTAGAATAGCGGCGACTGGTAGCCAATGAATGCTTAGTTTATCTGAGCAAAAGAAGAAGAAAGAAACAGCGCCTAGCGTTGCGCCGCCTGTTGTACCAATTGTGTCCGGTGATGTGAGCGGATTGCGCACGATTCCTTGTAAAATAGCCCCGGAGACGCCTAGAGCGGCGCCGATCAGGACAGCCACGATGACACGAGGCAAACGCAATGATCGAACAATCATTGTACTTGGATCCGTTCCATAACCAAATACAGCGCGTATGACATCAAAAGGTTTAATCGTAATACTGCCGATACCTGTACTCACTATCATCATAAGGATGACAGCAGCAAGCAGGGCTAGTGTAATTATGATGGATTTTGTGCTAATTAAAAAAGAGTAGCTTTTACTTCGAATCGTAACATATCGCTTGGAAGCAATCATTTGAGGAGTCCTCCTTTGCGCGCAATGTAAATAAAGAAAGGAACGCCAAGAATAGCTGTCATAACGCCGACATGAACCTCTTTCGGCATAATAATGAAGCGAGCCCCAATATCTGCACTAACCAACAGGATTCCGCCAAGCACTGCACAATAGGGAATAACCCAACGGTAGTCAATGCCCACAAGGAAGCGGACAATATGAGGAATCATGAGGCCGATAAATACAATAGGGCCAGCCACAGCGACTGAGCCGCCAGCAAGTATAACTATTATGAGTGCAGTAATTAGTTTTATGTAAACGGTTTGCTGCCCTAGTCCTTTGGCAATATCGTCACCCATCGATAAGACGTTGATGTGTGGAGATAATAGGATGGCACCAACCCATGCGAGCAGCATATAGGGATACACGGATTGCAGCATAGCCATGGTTCGTCCTTCTACAGAACCAACAAGCCAATACAGCACTTGCTCAAAGGCTTTGCCATTGCCAAGTAGAATGCCCTGTGTGAGCGAAGCGAAAAAGGCTGTCATCGCAGCACCTGCCAGAGTGATTTTCATCGGTGTTAAGCCGTCGCGGCCTAGCGATCCGAGCCCGTAGACCAGTGATGCGCTGATTGCGGCACCGAGAAAAGCAATCCATGTAAAGTGCGTAAGACTAGACACATTGAAAAAGCCAACAGCGACAACAATGGCAAAAGCTGCTCCAGAGTTAATTCCGAAAATGCTAGGCGAAGCGAGTGGATTTCGAGTCATCGCTTGCATTAATGCGCCTGCTACGGCCAAACTGCCGCCAACGAGTGCGGCAATCAAAGCTCTAGGTATACGTACAGTTTGAATGATAATCGATTCATTCGTAGGTTTGTCTGAAGGATTAAAGGATGTCATGATTTGATCCCAGGAATAGGCATGGAGACCGAAGCGGACACTGCTTATTATTAATGTAAGGAGAATACAGACGGCTGCTAGTAATCCGATACTTTTATAAAAATGAGAGAGGCGTTCTGACGTTGATGTATGCATGATGGTTACCTGCTTCCTTCCTACCTTTCTTGCTTCATATATTCTAAGGTTAACCTTAGTCGAAGTCAACGAGTATGAGAATCATTATCAAAAAAAGGTTGACAATGAATGCCCAATTCTATTAATATGTGTTAGAGAATGAGAATCGTTATCACAATTAAAAACAACTAGGGGGAACTTCATAATTATGTTTAGTAAAAAACACCTTGCGTTTGGAAGAACGTGGGCTATTGTTGCATGTCTCGTTGTTTTAAGTATGATCGTAACTGCATGTGGAGCCAAATCAGAAACAAAGTCGTCTGCCTCTGCAGCGCCGCAAGAAACTGCGAAAGCAGAAGCTCCGCGTACAATTAAACACGCTATGGGTGAAACTGTAGTACCTGCGAATCCCAAACGTGTTGTTATTTTGACGAATGAAGGAACAGAAGCTTTACTCGCACTTGGGGTTAAGCCGGTTGGAGCAGTTGAATCTTTCTATGGCAACCCTTGGTATGACCACTTTAAAGCGGATATGCAAGGTGTTACTACATTAGGTGTAGAGGGACAACCGAATTTGGAAGTTATCGCATCACTTAAACCAGATTTAATTATTGGGAATAAGCTTCGTCAAGAAAAAATATATGAGCAATTAAAAGCTATTGCGCCGACAGTTTTCTCAGAAACGCTGCGCGGAGAATGGAAAAATAACTTCAGTCTTTACGCTGATGCATTGAATAAGAAAGCAGAAGGCGACAAAGTAATTGGCAGCTTCGATAAACGAATTGCAGATTTCAAATCCAAAGCAGGCGATAAGCTGAAGGAAAAAGTGGCAGTCATCCGATTTATGGGTGGAAAAACGAGATTCTATTACGACGATATGTTCTCAGGAGTTGTCTTTAAACAACTTGGTTTCGCTCGTTCGGATGCTAAAAGTAATGAGAAATCCTTCGAAGATATTACGAAAGAACGTTTGACTGAGCTGGATGCTGCTGATCGCGTATTCTACTTTACGTATGAAATCGGCGACGGTAAAGGGAATAAACAAGAGCAAGAATGGATGAATGATCCGCTTTGGAAAAATCTTAAAGTGGTGAAAGAAAATAAATTAGTAAAAGTAAATGATGCAACTTGGAATACAGGCGGCGGCGTTAGATCGGCTAACATCATGTTGGATGATTTGTACAAGATCTACGACATCAAATAGGTTGAGATGAAAAAAAAGGGCTTTCTCCGAGTATCTACCCGGATGAAGGCCCTTTTGTTGCTTAAGTATAGTGGAGCGAGATCGAGATTATCTGCTGAATTTATTGCTTGTACCAGCAAGTTGTTGCTCAGCAATTTGAACGAGACGACGAGTGATGCTGCCCCCGATAGATCCTGTGTCATAAGACGTCATATAACCGTAGTAGCCATCTTGAGGAATTTGGATGCCCAATTCTTGAGCAACTTCATACTTCAATTGGTCTAGGGCTGATGAAGCTTGAGGAACTACTAAGGAGTTACTGCTGCGAGATTGTCCTGTAGCCATCTGATATCACCTCCAGTAATAGGTAGTATGAACAGTTTTGTTAATATTACTCATTTTTTTATTGGGAATTTTATCCTTATTTAAAAGCGTAAAAGCAAGAACGTTTCGACTTTGTTATAATGGAAAAATGGAAGTCGGGAAAGCGGGGAGAAAGCATGTTTGAACTAGCGATTAAAGGCTGGTCCTTAGATAAAGATTTACAAATCATTCAAGCGGATGTTCATATGTCTGTGGAAGATAGTTTGATTATTGAAGAACCCCTATGCATAGATGTTGGTCTGCCTGCCTTATTATATAGTGCGATGCACGACACAGCACCGAACCGCTTCGCCCCTGCTGATCAGTGGGAACGAATGCCGTTCTTCGTTTGCGGTTGCGGTGACCCGGAATGTAGAGGCTTCTCCTTCGTTGTGCGTCATCTAGCGGAGGAACAGCTTGAGCTATCTTCTGTAGAGGAGCGAACGAACGGCACGTACCGCGAGCTTGAGACGCATGTCATTCCTAGCATAGAATATCGCAAGCAACTAGTAGATATTGGTGAAACGTATCTTCGATTTATCGCTGACTTGGATTACAAACCGTATTTTCAAGATACGGTGAAGGTCGTCGAAGAGCTGGTGGAGCAATTACATCTTAAATTACGGAGTGAATAATATGGCTGCAGCGAAATTTTATGTCGTTTGGGTAGGGCACAAGCCTGGTGTTTACCGTTCATGGGCTGAATGCCAGGCGCAGACTAACGGGTATCCGCAAGCGAAGTTCAAGTCTTATGAATCCGAAGGTGAAGCGCGTCAAGCACTGGAGAAGGGCTGGCAGAAATCACTTAATTTTGCCGGTAAAGGCACTGGGGGTCCCGCTGTTGGCAAAAAATCAGCGACTCCTGAGTCAGCGCCTGAGGTGGATTATGATAGTATTTCTGTGGACGTAGGCTGCTCAGGAAACCCGGGAATCGTGGAATATAAGGGCGTGGATACACGAACTGGTGAGATCATTTTCTACCAAGGACCGATCTCGAAGGGAACGAATAACCTAGGCGAATTTCTTGCCATCGTACATGGACTTGCTTACCTACAGAAAAAAGGCAGTAAACAAACCATTTATACCGATTCGGTCACAGCGCTGAGCTGGATTCGCAAGAAGGAAGTATCGACTAATTTAGTTAGAGATGCGTCCACGGCAGAAATATGGACCTTGGTGGATCGTGYCTTGAAATGGCTGCATACGAATACGTACACGAATAAAATCGTCAAATGGGATACGAAAAAGTGGGGCGAAATTAAGGCGGATTTTGGCAGGAAGTAAGTTGATTGCTGAAGAGCATAATAGATACTTTACTTCCACGTTGATGCGTTATCACACTAAAGGAAGAAATTTTTTGAGAAGTGTGGTATGATAGTTTCATTGTTTTCATAACTGAAATGTATTCTAGGAGGAATAAAGAATGGCACATCCAAAACAACGTAGTGACATGATCAAAAAAGGCTTCGACCGCGCTCCACACCGTAGCTTACTACGTGCAGCCGGCGTTAAAGAAGAAGATTTCGGCAAGCCGTTTATCGCGGTTTGTAACTCTTATATAGACATTATTCCTGGACATGTTCACTTGCAAGAATTCGGTAAGCTCGTGAAAGAAGCAATTCGCGAAGCAGGCGGAGTTCCTTTCGAGTTCAACACAATCGGTGTTGACGATGGTATTGCGATGGGTCATATCGGGATGCGTTATTCCTTGCCAAGCCGTGAGATTATTGCGGATTCCTTGGAAACGGTAGTTAACGCGCACTGGTTCGATGGTATGGTCTGTATTCCTAACTGTGATAAAATTACACCGGGTATGATCATGGGTGCTCTTCGTGTTAACATCCCAACGATGTTAGTAAGCGGTGGACCGATGAAAGCTGGTAAAGATAAAAACGGTAAATCCATTTCCCTTTCTTCCGTATTTGAAGGCGTTGGTGCTTTCCAAGCGGGTAAATTAGATGAAGCGGGTCTGGAAGAGCTAGAACAATACGGCTGTCCGACATGTGGATCATGTTCCGGTATGTTTACAGCGAACTCCATGAACTGTCTAGCTGAAGGTCTTGGACTAGCAATGCCAGGTAACGGTACGATTCTTGCCGTTGCTGATGAGCGTAAACAATTCGTTAAAGATTGTGCAAAACAGCTGATGGTTCTGATCGAAAAAGACATTAAGCCGCGTGATATCGTAACGATTGATGCGATTGATAACGCATTTGCTTTGGATATGGCGATGGGTGGATCCACGAACACAGTTCTTCACACATTGGCAATCGCGGCAGAAGCGGGAATCGAGTATCCGATCGCTCGTATTAACGAAGTAGCAGAACGCGTTCCTCATCTTGCAAAAATCGCTCCAGCTTCCGATTACCACATCGAAGATGTGCATTTGGCAGGCGGAGTAAGTGCAGTCATCAATGAGTTGCTCAAAAAACCAGGTGCTTTCAACGGTGACTGTCTATCTGTTACGGCACAAACACTTCGCGAGAATGTAGCTGGTTGTGAGATTCAGAACTTTGACGTTATTCGTCCGTTGACGAACCCACATAGTGAGCGCGGTGGATTGGCTGTTCTTTTCGGTAACTTGGCTCCTGAAGGCAGTATCGTTAAAGTCGGTGCCGTTGATAAGTCCGTTGGTGGACGTCACGTAGGCCCGGCAATCTGCTTCGACTCACAAGATGAAGCTTTGTCCGGTATCGCTAATGGAAAAGTTAAAGAAGGACACGTCGTTGTCATTCGTTATGAAGGACCAAAAGGTGGACCTGGTATGCCAGAAATGTTGGCACCAACGTCCCAAATCGTAGGTATGGGTCTAGGCGCGAAAGTAGCCTTGATTACAGATGGACGTTTCTCTGGCGCATCCCGCGGGATCTCGCTTGGTCATATGTCACCTGAGGCTGCTGAAGGTGGACCACTTGCTTTCGTACATGATGGCGACATCATCGACGTAGACATGGATGGACGCAAAATCGAATTGCAAATCAGCGATGAAGAGTTTGCCAAACGTCGTGAGACTTGGTCTGGATTCCAACAAAAGATTACTTCTGGCTACTTGGCGCGTTATACCAAAATGGTGACGAACGCAAGTGCTGGCGCTATTTTGAAAATCTAATTGATATCAGAGGGGATGGCAGTTAACAAGCTATCTCTGTTCAGTAAATATTTAAAGAAAAGCCTTGGTAGTTACCGTATGATTGCATACGAACTACCAAGGCTTTTTTACCTTTTGTATCCTCACCGACCGAGATACGGAACGTGGTTCCGTTATTTAGGTGGTTGAGAGTGATTTTTAATAGTTACGGAACGGGTGGACGTTATTTAGACTAAGACGGCCCCATTGGCTACTTTTAAGCCAACATAGCGGAACGACGTTCCGTAACTCTTTCACTAGGCGTAGTCGTCGATTCCGATCAAGCCAAAAAGAAATGCATGAATAACAGGGAGCCGCTCAATACGGTTATCGCCACGACAATCGACAGTGTTAATACAAAACGGGCCTTGAAGATCGAAAGCATCATCAGCGTACTCTTCACGTCGATCATCGGGCCGAATACAAGGAAGGCGAGCAAGGAGCCAGGTGAAAATGATTTGGCGAAGGAGACAGCTACGAAGGCGTCTGTTGTGGAACACAAGGAGAGCAGGTAGGCGAAGCCCATCATGAACACATGGGAGATGAAGACGCCTTGACCGAGGGAGCTCAAGCTATCCTGCGCGACGAATGTCTGAATCAGCGCTGTCAGCAAAGCGCCTAGCATTAAGTATTTGCTCATCTCGAACAACTCGGAGGAGCCGTGGCTGACCATTGTCATGAGACGACTATCCCCATGGGAATGGTTGTGCCCATGATGGTTGTCATGATGATGATGTCCGTGGTCGTGATGATGCACGTGACCATGCTCGTGTTTGTGATCATGGTTGTGATCATGTGTGTGCTGATGTGTTTGGCTTGCAGCAGGCTCAATCGGGTGCCGCAACGGATTGCTCTTGAGAAATCGTGTGAGCAGGAAGCCGATCACAAGCGCAACACCGAAGGTGAGCCCCATGCGTGAATAAGCCATCGCCGGGTTGCCGCGGAAAGCCATCCAAGTGGAGGCAAATACGATTGGGTTAAGGATAGGCCCGACGAGGATGAAGATGACGGCGATGTAGACAGGCATCCCTTTGCGCATCAGGCGGCGCACGAAGGGGATCATGCCACATTCACAGAGGGGAAACATTATGCCCAGCACACAGGCAAACAACACACCGCCTAGTGGGTGTTTGGGGGTCATTCGCTGGATGACGCCCTCAGGAATGAAGTTTTCTACGATCGTAGATAGCAGAACACCGAGAATCATGAACGGAAGGGCATCTAAGAAGATGTCCATAAAGGACATGAACACTTGGCTGACTGGTTCCATGATCATCCCCATTGGGGGAAGTTGTCTTGTTGTCACGATAAGAATCATAAGAAACGCGCAAATCACCGTGGAGACGGGAAGGCTCCAGCGGTATAGAGTTGATGACAATGCGTTGACACCCCTTTGCCGGAAGGATTGGTATGTATCTATCCTATGTACATGCTGGGCTATCTAGGACAACGTCCTTGATTGACATTGATCACTAAGGGTGTATAATAATAGAAAATCAATTGCGATGATAGGAACAAGTACGTTTGTCTCGCGTTTCTCAGAGAGCCGGTGGTTGGTGCGAACCGGTGGAACAAGCAAACCGAATGGATCCTTGAGCTTGAAGCTGAACACTGTGAAGATTTACCGGGACCTAGGCCGGAATAAGCCACACAGTTAATTATGCTAAACGGTAGCTCTCCGTTATCAGAGCCTGAAGGTTTACATGCACATAACTTTGGTTATGTTAGTAGACAAATTAGGGTGGTACCACGGTCTCTCGTCCCTTGCGGAGGGAGGCTTTTTTGTTGTCTTTTTTAGGTATACGAATTGTGTAAGTAACTAAATTTATAGGAGGTTTTTGAAATGAAACGAGTACTATCAGGTATGCAATCCAGCGGTCAGCTGACAATTGGCAATTATATTGGCGCACTTCGTAACTTTGTGAAACTGCAGGAATTGCATCGCTGCTATTTCATGGTGGTTGATATGCATGCCATTACCGTACCGCAAGATCCAGCGGCGCTCCGGGAACAAACGGAGTCCATAGCTTCGCTTTATATCGCATCAGGGCTAGAACCAAATAAGGCTTCTGTCTTCCTGCAATCCCATGTACATGCGCATGCCGAGTTAGGCTGGATTATGACGACGCTGACACATATGGGCGAGCTAGAGCGCATGACACAATTTAAAGATAAATCAGAAGGTAAAGAATCTGTTGGAGCAGGATTGTTCACGTATCCGTCGCTGATGGCTGCTGATATTTTGTTGTACAACGCAGATCTAATTCCTGTTGGAGACGATCAAAAGCAGCATTTGGAGCTGACGCGTGATTTGGCTAACCGTTTTAATAACCGTTTCGGAGATATGTTTGTGATGCCACAGCCCTATACGCCTGAGGTGGGCGCCAGAATTATGTCACTAGATGATGCTTCTAAGAAGATGAGCAAAAGCAGTCCGAATGCCGGAAGTTTCATCGCGATGCTCGATACGCCAGATGTGATTCGTAAGAAGCTAAGTCGCGCGGTTACGGATTCAGGTCGTGAAGTGAAATATGATCCTCAGAACAAACCAGAGGTTAGTAATTTGATGTCGATCTACTCGCACTTTGCGGAAATGAGTCTTGTGGAGATTGAGGCTAGATATGAGGGGCAGGGGTATGGTCCTTTCAAAAAGGAGTTGGCTGAGCACATTGTTTCTGTTCTGGAGCCAATTCAGCAACGTTATCATGAGATTCGTAGTTCAGGAGAAATCTTTGATATTTTGAAAAAAGGCGCTGACGAAGCTGCTGAAGTGGCCAATCAAACGCTGCTTGAGGTGAAGAAACGGATGGGCTTTATTGTTCGCTAAGCTCATCGATTACAAACCAAAAAGCTCAAATCCCTACTTGTGGGATTTGAGCTTTTTTTCACTTGGAAGGCGTATTTTTCCGACGCATCTTGGCTTTCACTGCGAAGCCATATCCGATAAATCCTAACGAAACGATAGTGCAAGCGAGCACCATCCAGGGCTCCCGAAGGGCGATGAAGAGGGAAATACAAGCGAGCAGCAGCGTACCAACAACTGCGAATAGGAGAGCGAGTGGTTTACTCATACTGGTGACGACCTACTTTCTAGAAGATTGTTCAAGGTGTTATCCTAGGATCTTCTTATTTTAAACTTTTTTGAGCGCTGTGCATATAAATTCATTTCCTCCACATACTATCTTTGCAAGCTTGCAAATACATCAAAGATTATAGCTGACTGAAAGGAGTACGATCCTGATGGCACAATCTCGAAGCAGCAACACACTGGTAGTTCCGCAAGCCAATCAAGCTTTAGACCAATTGAAATATGAGGTAGCTCAGGAGTTGGGCATTCAAATTCCTCAAGATGGTTACTATGGAAACATGGCAACCCGTGACACTGGATCTATTGGTGGTGCCATTACTCGCCGGTTGGTACAAATCGCCGAGCAAACGCTCGCGGGGCAATCTGGATCTAATTTCCGTTAATTAGATCATTGTCTCCGTACTAGCATACCCGAACTATGTAATAATAAAGCCCAGGAGCCTAAATAGCTCCTGGGCTTTTGTTGCGTGCGTCGTGCTCAGCGCTACAAAAAAAAGGCCCATGCAGTTTACGCGTAGGCCTTGAATGTATTTTGCTGGGGCTGACATAAGCTCAATACAGATCAACCTTCAGCTTCTTACCGAGCTTGGAATCATTTACCCAGCCGACGTAAGAATCGAGCGTATGGAAATTGTGATCCATAAGGATGACGCCGACGAATGGAAATTGCTTGCGATGACGATAGCGCACGTCCGCCCATCTCACTTCATAACCCCACTGATGTTCCTTTAATTCGGCAGCGGTGAAGGAGGAGAAATAGAGCAGCGCTTGAATGTCTTCATGATGCTTGGAAATCTCGATGGCAGGGTGGTCAGAGCAGGTAACGGTGTCCAACCACTTCAGCTTGCCGTTCTTGAGCTCTCCTAACTGATACGTCCCATCGGTTCGCTCCTTCACAACATTCCAGACGTACAGGTTGAATGTTACAATAAGCGTATAGTTATCGCCAGGCTGATAGGTGGCATCTTTCCGATACAGCCCTTTTTCGATAATGGCATGGTCGAGTGTTCGCCAGATGTAATAAAGCGCGAGTAAGCCGTATAAGGTGGGGAAAATATGCTGTGGCCTCGCTAGATCAAAGGACCACATGAAGATCGCCGCGATATGACTAGTGAATATAATGGGATCGAAGATGTGAATGATGTTCCACGATACCCACTTTTCTGAAAAGGGTCGAACGGCTTGCGTTCCGTAGGTATTGAAACAGTCGGAGAAAACATGAACGCAAACGGCGATGCCGATCCACATGGCAAGATGCATAAAGGAAATACCCTGGAAGAATGGCGCGAGTGCCCCAGTTATCAACAGCGTCCATAAGGGAATGGCTGGTAAGGAATGTGAGCGACCGCGGTGATTGCGAATATATACAGCATTTCCTTTGAACCGGAGGAGYCCATCTATATCAGGAATCTGAGACCCTACGACGGTTCCAATAAAAACAGCAGTCGTTGCTGCCGCATCTGCGGAAATACTCGGATCGATTTGCGAAAGTCCTGCTAAACCTAAGCCAAAGACGAGATGAGTACCTGTATCCAACTGGTTTTCCTCCTAAGTGTTTCTGTACAGATTTAGGTTTCTGTATCTTGGGGTGACGGGTCGTAAGACATCTTGCTCTTAGTTTACCATTTTAGAGTAAAAAATAAATCAAAAGGAGAACTAAAAATGTCTAAAGTTTTTGTGGAGTATGCCATAAAACCAGAATATCGTGCTTCATTTCTCATCTATATGCAGGGACTTATGAGGCGGGAAGGGCGTTTGGAGCTATTGGAGGGAACAGATCAGGAGGGACTTTATGTAGAAATTTGGAATGAAGTTACCTATGAGGACTATCTGAACATGAAGCAAGAACGCTTGGAGGAGGGGCTGGGAGGCGGCCAGCAGGGAGATTGGGAGCAATGGATCCAGGGCGGTATCAAGAAGCTGCATATGTGGCACTTCTCAGCAACTAAGTTTGCCTAAACAGAAAAACCGCTGCTCCCTCATCAGAGCAACGGTTTTCGTATGCTATTCAGCTATTATCTGGAGAGGGCTCCGCCGCGGAAGGGATAAGCGTAATTAAGCTCTTCATCAAATGTGATGTAATCCAAATTCACCATAAGTAATAGGAAACGCATGCCAGTTACAGGATCGCTGATAATAATATGATCACGACCAGCAGCTTCTAATCTTCCTTTGAAAATTTTGGCATTCCAGTCACGGTTGTTTTCATATGTCATGTAGATTGTTGCCATTTTACCAAGGTTCAAACGAAGAATATTCTCGATATAGGATTCTTCGATTGGAGGAAGTACATTCACGCCTGTTTGTAAGCCGCCAGGTGGCGTTAGAACCGATCCGGCTGGTGTCATGGGGACGACTTGGTTCGTAATGCTTGTAGGGACCGGGTATGCAGGATATGGATTGCCATACTGAACTTGCGGCATTGCTTGATTGCCTATTTTGTAAGGATTGTTTAACATGATAATTATTTCCTCCTTGAGCTTTCAACACGAAAGCCTTCTTCTTAGAATGTAAGTCTGTTCGTAAAAGTCATTTTCCTAAATCATCATATTGTGCGGATGCCTATTTGGTGACGAATTTTGCAAAACAAAAAAAGCTCCCGAGGGAGCTTTACATAAGTAGAAATTTATATCCGACACCCCACACGGTCTTAATGTGCTTGGGTTCTTTGGGATCATCTTCTATTTTTTTGCGAAGGTTGGCAATGTGGACGTCGATCGCACGCTCGGTTACCTGGGAATCAAAGCCGCGAACCCGATTTAACAGCTCTTCTCGACTGTAAACCCTGCCTTGATTTTGCCAAAAAAGCTTCATGATTTCAAATTCGGAGAACGTGGTTTCTATATTTTTGCCGCCAACATATAGACAGCGCTTCTCAAATTCCAAGTGGATTCCTTGTTGATTGGGCGTGTCTGAAGCTGATGGCGCCTGTGGAGGAAAAGCGTTGGAACGACGAAGTAAGGCTTGTATTCTTGCTGAAAGCTCTCTCATCGAAAATGGTTTGCACAAGTAGTCATCAGCGCCAGTCTGAAGGCCCTTCACACGATCGGAAACTTCATTCTTAGCGGACACCATCAAGATCGGAATGGTCGAGGTGTGACGAATCGTCGTACACAACTGAATGCCATCCATATCAGGCAACATGAGATCAAGAATGATCATATCAGGCTGGAATTCTCGAAATAAGGCCTCACCTTGCCGACCATTCTCCGCGCGCTTCACTTCATAGCCGTCTTCGTATAAGTAAATAGCCATCATTTCACCGATACTTAAATCGTCTTCAATGATTAATATTTTTGACATACAGGTTCCCCTCCTTTTCCTTTAAAAGGTTAGGTGCTCGATATGCCGTGCGCAAAAATCGATCCTATCTATATGACATGTTATCCTATCCATTTTGTGACGTCCAGTTTTAACTTGTTTCCCAGTAAAAAAAAGAAGCTGTACGCTACTTGAATCCTAATTCCTTAGGTCAAGTTGGTCAGCTTCTTTGTGGTAAAAGGTTTAGGGAAGCAAACAATCATACGGTTAAATGCTTTCGAACGAGATCTTCGCTTAAATGCTCCGATTTCCCTTCGGCAACGATGGTGCCGCGGTCGAGAACATAGTAGTAATCAGCAATGCTTGTTGCAAACTCTAAACTTTGTTCGACTAAAAGCACCGCGATTTCTCGATTGCGCTTAATCGTTTCAATGATCGCCTCGATCTCCATGACGATAGATGGCTGTATCCCTTCCATTGGTTCATCCAGAAGCATTAGCTTCGGTCCAGAAGCTAATGCCCTTGCGATGGCTAGCTGCTGCTGCTGACCGCCGCTGAGGTCCCCTCCTTTGCGATGAAGCATTTGGCGAAGAACAGGAAACGTATCGAAAAGTGTGTCTGGCAGTTTCATACGGCGATCTGATGCGGCCTCTAGGCCTAATAAAAGATTTTCCTCGACAGTGAGTTGAGGAAATATTTCCCGGCCTTGAGGGACGTAGCCAATACCTGACTTGGCGCGGCGATCTGGTGAGGACGAAGTGATGTCTGCATCCATGTACTGGATCTTGCCGGATTTGGGCTTAATGAGTCCCATGATACTCTTCATCAATGTTGATTTCCCAACCCCGTTACGTCCCATCAGACAAACGATCTGGCCAGGCTTAACCTCGAGGTTAACGCCCCGGACGACCATACTTTCGCCATATCCGGCTTCAATGCCTTGTAGTTTAAGCACCGCGCTCAACTCTCCTTCCGAGGTATACTTCGGCTACTTTGTCATCATTCTGAATGTCTTGCATCGTGCCTTCTCGCAGGACGGTTCCTTCGTGAAGAACGGTTACTGTTCTGGCGAACTGGCGCACGAACGCCATGTCGTGTTCGACGACGATAATGGTTTGATTCGCTGCAATTTCATGCAGCAGCTCGCCAGTCTTCTCTGTTTCATTGTCGGTCATGCCAGCGGCAGGCTCATCGAGCAACAAGAGATCGGGCTCTTGCATAAGGAGCATGCCGATTTCGAGCCACTGCTTCTCCCCGTGGGAGAGTGAGCCTGCTCGTTCGCTGGCTTTACTTTGAAGACCGATCATTTCCAATCTAAGATGGAGTCGATCTCTTTGTTCACTAGTGGTTTTGGCCCAGAGAGCACTGAGAAGTCCGCGCTGCTGTTTCATTGAAAGTGCTAAATTTTCAAAAACCGTTAAGGTGGAAAAAACGGTAGGTGCTTGGAATTTACGTCCGATGCCCAGCTGGGCAATTTGGTGCTCTTGGTGCTTGGTGAGATCAATGGAATCCTTGAAAAAGACATGGCCTTGGGAAGGCTTTACTTTTCCGCAGATCACATCGAGCAATGTTGTTTTACCAGCGCCATTAGGGCCGATAAGGAAGCGCAGTTCGCCATATTTTAACGAGAAATCTAGATTTCGTAAGGCTTTGAAACCGTCGAAGTTCACCTCAAGTCCCTTGACGCTCAGGATTGTCTCGTCAGTTGTCGGTTGTTGTTTCACTAATTGTCCTAGCATTGAAATGTTCCCCTTTCCGGTATACATAATCGGAGTTCATGTTTCTATTACTTCTTGTGATGTCGAGATCTGCTTAGGGCGGGTGGTTTTTTTCCAATTTGAGAAATAATGGGTCAATGTTCCGACGATTCCCTTCGGCAGCAATAAAACGACAATAATGAACATGGCTCCTAGCATGATGGGCCACCAAGCAGGATAAGCTTCGCTAAAGGTTGTTTTAGCTGCATTCGTAACTAATGCACCAAGAATAGCGCCGCCAATGGTTGAACGACCGCCAATAGCTACCCATAGAACCATTTCAATCGATGGCACGATACCCATTTGAGCAGGTGAGATGATCCCTTCCTGAAGTACGAAGAGTACGCCGGCAAGTCCTGCTAATCCTGCGGAGACGCAGTAGATGAAAACTTTATAAGTCACGGGGTTATAACCAATGAAACGCACCCTATTTTCGCCATCCCGAATGGCAGTAAGAATGTTGCCTAGTCGGCTGGTCACAAGCATAGTGCTAAGGATTAAAACAATGAGCACGACGCCTAGGGTGAGATAGAAAAAAAGCAGCTTCGTCGATTGTAATTGCAGATTCAGTCCAAGGAAGGTTGTAAAGTTGGTCAGTCCATTGGTTCCGCCTGTATAGCCTTGCTGCCCGACGAATAGCGTCACCGTAATGATGACTAAAGCTTGAGATAAAATGGAGAAAAAAGCACCTTTGATCCGATTACGGAAAGTGAAATATCCGAGAATGAAGGCGACAATCATCGGTACAATAAGCGCCAACAGGAACGCGGCCGTGGCACTATGAAACGGTACCCAGAACCATGGCAAGCTTTTGACACCGCTCCAGGACATGAAATCAGGCAATTGATTAGGCGTGGAAGCAAGCTTCAAATGCATGGCCATACAATAAGCGCCAAGTCCGAAATAAACACCATGACCCAGACTTAAAATGCCGGTATATCCCCAGATTAAATCAATTCCGATCGCGATAATGGCATAAGCCAGGAATTTGCCGAGTAAGGATAAACGAAAGTCAGACAAGAATAGGGGGGCAAGCGCGATGAGTAGTATACAAATACCATAGATAGATAGCTTGATCTTAGATTGTCTGGCCAAGAGCATAGAAGAGGTCACATCCTTTCTTCAATCTAAGGATCTTGAACGCATCGTCACAAGTCCCATCGGCTTCCATTGTAAGAAGGCAATGATCAGTGTAAAGACAAGTACTTTACCGAGCGTAGCGCTGGTCGTATATTCTAAGGCGGTATTGAATACACCGATTCCTAATGCGCCAGCTACTGTGCCTATTAGCTTGCCAATTCCGCCGAGCACGACGACCATAAAGGCATCCACAATGTAATACGTGCCGATCGTAGGTCCAATCGGTCCGAGTAAGGAAAGGGCACAGCCAGCGATACCAGCCATGGCAGAGCCAAAGGCGAAGGATTGAGCATCCACTCTACGCGTAGATATGCCCAAGCAAGAAGCCATTTCACGATTTTGCATGACGGCTCTCATCCGTCTGCCGCCAGCAGAATGATACAGATACATGTAGATAATGAAGATACAAAGTGCGACGAGTCCAATAATGAAGAGTCGCTTATATGGAAGAATTAAGTCTGCGGTTACATGCCATCCGCCTTCCAGCCATTGCGGTGCTTTAACAGCGACATTGGGTGCCCCAAAGATGGATCGGGCAATTTGTTGTAAGGCGAGAGAGACTCCCCAGGTAGCCAATAAGCTATCCAACGGTCTGCCGTACATGAAGCGGATGAGCACAACTTCGAGCAGCCAGCCTATGGCGAAAGCGACGACAAAAGCAACGCCAAGTGAAACGACGAAGTACCATCCGAATGCAGAAGCGGGCATATAGGATTGGAACCCCTTCTGTACGAGATAAGCCATATAAGCACCGATCATAATAAATTCGCCATGTGCCATATTCATGACATTCATGAGGCCGAAGGTGATGGCGAGACCGATTGCGATTAAGAGCAGAATGGAGCTTAAGCTGAGTCCGTTAAATAATTGAAGCAGCAGCAAACTCATGGCAACCTCTCCTTTAAAAGTTTTGAGTTCTCCATACAAGCGAAGCAGGTTATTGAAACCTCAAAACTCGCATCGGAAGCATAGGCTTGGTATCGAAGTAAATAAGGAAATCCAGGACTGTGTTAGACAGTCCTGGTTTCTGAATACGAAGACCTTGGATTATTTCGTTACTTCTGCGCCCCAAGGATATGTTTTGAGGAATGGATCAGGTTTGAGAGCTTTGCCTGAGTTCCAAATCTCTTTGATTTGGCCATCTGCCGTGATTTGACCAATACGTGCCGTTTTGTAAATATGTTGGTTCTCACCATCGATCGTAACTTTACCTTCAGGTGAATTAAATTCAATGCCCTTCGCAGCTGCTTTTACTTTCTCTACATCAAAAGAGCCTGCTTTTTTCACCGCTTCAGCCCATAAATATACGGCTGTGTATCCAGCTTCTATCGGGTCATCTGTTACACGATCTTTGCCGTATTTGGCTTTGTAAGCTTCAACGAATTTTTTGTTTTCTGGAATATCCGTTGTTTGGTAGTAATTCCATGCTGTGTAGTGACCATCGAGAACGGAAGCGCCGATACCGCGAACTTCTTCTTCGGCGATACTTACGGACATGGTTGTTAAATCTTTAGACGTAATGCCTGCGTCTTGCAGCTGCTTGAAGAAGGCAACATTACTATCACCGTTCAATGTGTTGAAGACAACGTCTGGTTTTTCCTTTTTAATTTTACTAATGATTGTATTGTAGTCGGTGTGTCCAAGTGGTGTGTATTCTTCCGCAACAAGCGTTCCGCCATCTGCTTTCAACTGCTCTTTAATAATTTTGTTGGCTGTTCTTGGGAAGACGTAATCGGAACCGAGGAGGAAGAACTTCTTACCTTTGTTTTGCAGGAGCCAAGTTACTGCGGGGATGATTTGTTGGTTCGTTGTTGCACCGATGTAGAAGATGTTAGGTGAAGATTCTACGCCTTCATACTGAACCGGGTACCACAGTAAGCCTTTGTTTTGCTCGACAACCGGAAGCACGGCTTTACGGCTAGCCGATGTCCAACAACCGAAAATCGTTACTACGCTGTCTTTCTGCAGGAGCTTCTTTGTCTTCTCTGCAAAAGTTGGCCAATCCGATGCCCCATCTTCGATCACGGGTTTAATCTTTTTGCCCAATAGTCCCCCAGCTGCATTAATTTCATCAATTGCCATGAGCTCAGCATCTCGAACAGATACCTCACTGATGGACATTGTACCTGTTAGTGAGTGAAGAATTCCCACTGGTACGGTGTCGCCCGATGTTGCCCCAGCCGCAGGTGCAGTCGTCGTAGAGGTGGTAGTTTCTGTCTTCGCACAGCCGGCCGCTACTAACATCAAAGCCATACTTAGTGCAACTGTAAGCTTACCCTTGTTTCTTATCTCTCTCATTCACGTCCCACTCCCTTGCCTTACAAGATTTGGATTACATGGCTTATGATAAATGGCGATACAAGTTTATGTCAATATATATGACACGAATGAAATATTTTTTGTTTAAAATGCACAAACGCGAGTGAAAATCTTGTGAAAATCACATGAAAACGAAAAATTCGTTTAAAAATCGCGTTTTTAATGTGAGTATATATAACATTAAAGATTTACATTCGTTAAATACACGAATATAATAAGTGTAAAGGATTACCATTATTCGGTTTTTGAAGAGGTGAGAAACGTGCATTTAACGGAAAGAGAGAAAGAGAAATTACTCATAACCGTAGCTGCTGACCTAGCTAGGCGAAGACTAGCCCGAGGATTAAAGCTGAATTATCCAGAGAGCATTGCGCTTTTGACCTCCGAGATCATGGAAGGGGCCAGGGATGGCTTGACTGTCGCGCAGCTCATGGCGTTCGGTACCACTATACTGAAGGCAGAACAGGTCATGGAAGGTGTACCTCAAATGATTCATGAAGTGCAAGTTGAAGCCACGTTTCCTGATGGGACAAAATTAGTTACTGTACATGAACCGATTACATAATATTTGTGAAAGGGGCGAGCGCATGGTTCCCGGCGAATATCGAATAGCCAAAGGCTTTATTGAAATGAATGTAGGTAGACAGACGATTGAAATCATCGTTACCAATACAGGAGATCGACCGGTTCAGGTAGGATCGCATTTTCACTTTTTTGAAGTCAATAGAGGTTTGGACTTTCCGAGAGAGTCAGCCTTTGGCATGCGTTTAGACATCCCGGCAGGGACGGCTGTCCGATTCGAGCCTGGCGAGCAGAAGCCGGTGCAACTCGTCGAATTAGGCGGGACGAAGCTATCATATGGACTTAATAATTTGAGTCAAGGCTTAGCGGAAAAAGACAAGATGTCGATAGAAACGAAAGAAAGATGGCAGGCTTGGGAGGGGATGCTCGGTGAGTCGAATAGATCGTAAGAACTATGCACTGATGTTCGGCCCTACAACAGGCGATGCCATTCGGTTGGCAGACACGGAGCTTTGGGCGCAAATCGAGCATGATTACACCGTATATGGAGATGAATGTAAATTTGGCGGCGGAAAGGTTATCCGTGACGGCATGGGGCAGTCTAGCGGCGCGACCCGAGCGCAGGGTGTTTTAGATACATTAATTACGAATGCTGTCATTATTGATCATTGGGGGATTGTCAAAGGCGATATCGGTATTCGGGATGGTCATATTGTTGGCATCGGAAAAGCAGGTAATCCGGATATTATGGATGGGGTGCATCCCAATATGATCGTAGGTGCAAGCACGGAGGTCATTGCGGGTGAGGGTAAAATCGTAACGGCTGGCGGCATCGATGCGCATATCCATTTCATTTGTCCGCAGCAAATTGAAACAGCGCTTTCCTCAGGCGTGACGACGATGATCGGCGGTGGGACGGGGCCAGCAACGGGAACGAACGCGACAACCTGCACACCGGGTGCTTGGCATTTGCAACGGATGCTAGAGGCGGCCGAAGCGTTTCCGATGAATCTGGGCTTTACCGGCAAAGGGAACTCTTCCTTCCTAGAGCCTCTGACTGAACAAATTGAAGCGGGCGCCATTGGCTTGAAGCTTCATGAAGATTGGGGAACAACGCCGGCAGCCATTGACATGTGTTTGGAAGCGGCAGGTCGCTATGATGTTCAAGTGGCGATTCATACCGATACGTTAAATGAAGCGGGGTTTCTTGAAGACACGCTGGCTGCGATTAAAGGACGTACGATTCATACCTATCATACCGAGGGGGCAGGAGGCGGGCATGCACCTGACATTATCCGCGCAGCGGCTGAGCTGAACGTCCTACCCTCGTCAACCAATCCGACACGGCCTTATACGATTAATACGATTGAAGAGCATTTGGATATGTTGATGGTGTGTCATCACTTGGATAGTCGAATTCCGGAAGATGTCGCTTTCGCAGATTCTCGGATCCGCCCTGAAACGATTGCAGCGGAAGATATTCTTCATGATCTCGGCGTATTCAGTATGCTGAGCTCCGATTCCCAAGCGATGGGGCGAGTGGGTGAGGTTATTATTCGTACGTGGCAAACGGCGGATAAAATGAAAAAACAACGCGGTCCGCTTGCTCCTGATACCGAGGATAATGATAATTTTCGCATTAAGCGCTATATGGCGAAATATACAATAAATCCAGCCATAACGCATGGTATCTCGCATCTTGTCGGGTCGATTGAACCCGGGAAATTTGCAGATTTGGTCGTTTGGAGTCCGATGTTTTTCGGCGTGAAGCCGGATCTGGTCCTCAAAGGCGGCAGCATTGCTTATGCGCAAATGGGCGATCCGAACGCTTCGATTCCAACGCCGCAGCCTGTCTTCGGAAGGCCGATGTTCGCTGCTTTTGGGAAAGCGTTGACGCAAAGCTCAATTACGTTCGTCTCTCAGGCTGCGTATGACAGCGGAATCGCGGAACGATTCGGTTTGCACAAGCGGGTTGAGCCGGTAAAAGGCTGCCGCAGCATTTCCAAGAAAGATATGATCCATAACGACGGGACGCCTTCCATTGAAGTGAATCCGGAAACCTACGAGGTGAAGGTTGACGGGGAGGCTGTGACCTGCGAGCCGGCGACAGAGTTGCCGATGGCTCAGCTGTATTTCTTATTTTAGGATGAGTATGACCCGAGTGGGGTGACGAAAGTGACGGAAACAGGAACAGGAACAGAACATCCACCATTTCATTGGCTAGCCTATCAGCAGCTCTTGGATTCTGCGCTTCCGATTGGCGGATTTTCGCACTCGTTTGGTTTGGAGGCTCTGGTTCAACAAGGGAGATTGACGACGGTCGCGGAGCTAGAAGCTTACATTCAATCGATGCTTGCTAACAGTTGGACATCATCGGATGCGATGGTTATCAAAGCGGCTTATATGCACATTCCTCGAGGGGAGTTGGGACAGCTTTGGGACATTGACCATATGCTCCACGTGCAACGGGTAGGAAGTGAGACGCGGATTGGTGTTCAGAAAATGGGACGCAGGCTGCTCCAATTATCACGCTCGCTGTATCCAGAGCTGAATTGGCAGCCTCTCGATGATGCTGTAAGTGCGGGGAAATGCAGTTCGAATCATCCTGTTGTTCACGGTTGGGTGAGCTACCATCTGGGAGTTCATCTATATCAGGCTGTCGAAGGTTACTTATATACGTGTATCATGACTTGTATCAATAGTGCGCTCAGGCTGATGTCCATGGGACAAACACAAGGTCAGATGCTATTAGCGAAGCTGGTTCCTTTGACTGGTAGCGAATGGCAGCGATTTGCGCATTTGGATCCGATGGATGCATACACGAATTCACCTGCGGCGGATCTAGCAATGATGCAGCACGAAACTCTATATTCACGTTTATTTATGTCTTAAAAAGAAATCCAGATCCGAGGAGGAATGACGATGTGTCAAGGTAACGGTCATCATCATCACGAATGGGAGAAACCGGCAGCAGATCGCAATCGCCCTATGCGAATTGGCATCGGCGGTCCCGTTGGTTCAGGAAAAACAGCGCTAGTAGAGCGCTTAGCACGGAAGCTAAACAGTCGCTACAGTATTGCTGTTATTACGAATGACATTTATACCAAGGAAGATGCACGCATTCTGATTAGCTCTGAAGTATTGCCAGAGGAGCGAATCATTGGCGTAGAGACAGGCGGATGCCCGCATACAGCGATTCGTGAGGATGCATCGATGAATTTTGAAGCGATTGAAGAGTTGGAGAAGCGGTTTGAGAATCTCGATATCATTTTCATTGAGAGTGGCGGCGATAATTTGGCTGCTGCGTTCAGTCCGGAGCTTGTGGATCGCTTCATCTATATCATTGATGTGGCCCAAGGTGAGAAAATCCCGCGCAAAGGCGGTCCAGGCATCATGCGTTCAGATATGCTGATCATCAACAAAATCGATCTTGCTCCTTATGTAGGCGCTTCTTTGGAAGTGATGGACTCGGATACGAAAAAAATGCGCGGCGAACGCCCGTATATTTTCTCTAACTTAATGGGTGGCACAGGGTTGGATGATATTGTTAGCTGGGTGGAAACGGAGTTCAGTCATGCCTAAGTTGACTGGGGAGATCTCCGCGCAATTTGCGGTACGCAGCGGCCAGACGCGGCTCGTTTACAAATATCATGCCTCCCCGCTCAAAATCGCCAAAACCTTTCGTAATGAGAACGAAAGGTTCGTGGAGGATGCCCCGCCGATGGATCAGTTGGGCGTCTATATGATGGATTGTTCACCTGGACTCATGTCGGGGGATCATTACGAAATTAACGTGCGCCTTGAAGAGGGCGCACGTGTTTTTCTAACGAACCAGTCTTTCACGAAGGTTCACCCTTCAACGGTAGGGCAAGGAAGCACGCAGCAGCAGATTCTTCGACTGGAAGCTGACGCGATGCTAGAGTATATTCCTGAGCCATTGATGCTGTATAAGGACGCCGATTTGTTCGCGGAAACAGAGGCACATTTATCAAAGGGATCAGCGTTGATATTCTCTGATGTCATCTGCCCTGGTCGAGCGCAGCGAGGGGAAATATTTCAGTATGCGCGGTATGTGAACCGGATGAAGGTTTGGTACGAGGGTGAGCTCATTTTTTACCAAAACCAGCGAATCGAACCGGCGAAGATGTTACTTAGTTCCCCAGGCTGCTGGGAGGGTGAGACGCATCTCGGAAATCTGTTTATCTTCTCGGATCGGCTTGGGCCGCGTCATCTTGAGGCCATCGTGGAGAGATTAAACCAACTGGAGGGCGGTGCGGTTCGCTTTGGGGCCAGTCTCACTTACAAGCACGGACTTGTCGTAACCGTCATGGGACGACACGCTTGGCAGCTGCAAGATGTTTTGACGAAGGCTTGGCATCAAATCCGCCGCAGTTTATTTGATTTAACACCATTGCTGGTGAATAAATAGGAAAAGGAGGCAGCAATCATGCTGCTTCCTTTTCCTATTTATGTGGCACTGGGTGGGGAAAGATGTTTAACGCTAAAGCTTATGGGCACTATCCCATTGACTCAGAAGGACCGACTCTTGCTGAACTGAGCGAAGGGGATAGTGGTGGGAGGTACCTTTATGAGAGCGTCGATATGGGCGTTAAGGTGTCCCACGCGTTACTCCCCACAACTTTTTCACGTATTCCCAAAATGGAATCGAATGGCAAGTCTATTTTCCACGCATACTGGAAGGAGAATCGACAATATGATGACAACTGCCCGTGCTTCATTGTCAAATGATGTAGGGGTTGGTATGATGAGATTGTTCATTTAGAAGTAGGATCGGAAATTTCAACATAGAGGAGGTCAATATACATGGAAAATCAAGTCACCTACGAAACCGTTTCGAAAGGCTCGTCCCAAGAGTCCGTTGGAACTGATTCTATAGAAGCTAACCTTGCCAAAGGTGCGGCAGAACCTGTGACCCTGAAAGAATTTTACCGCCTGGTGAAGCCGGGTATTATTTATTCGAATCTCATGACGGCATTTGCTGGTTACTGGCTAGCTGCTCAGTGGGATGTGGACTGGATCCATCTCATTATGACGATGCTGGGTACAGCACTGGTGATGGCTGGAGGTACGGTACTGAACAATTATCTGGACCGTGAGATGGACGCGAAGATGGAGCGTACGCAGAATAGAGCACTTCCAAGCGGAAGACTCAGCGCTAATTTCGTGCTCTGGTACGGTATTATTTTAGGCACAATCGGGTTAGGTGTTCTATACTTTGGGGCCCAATCACCGTTAGCAACATTGATCGGTTTACTTGGATTGTTTTTATATGTTTGGCTTTATACGGCATGGTTCAAAAGGACTTCTGTCTGGAGCACATTCGTTGGCGCCTTCTCGGGTGCAACACCACCCGTCATYGGATACTGTGCGGTTAGCGGGACAGTAGATTTAGGGGCAATATTGATCTTCCTATTCTTGTTTCTGTGGCAGCCGCCGCATTTCTGGGCACTGGGCATTCGCCGTATGGAAGAGTACCGTGCTGCAGGCTTTCCGCTATTACCGGTTGTCAAAGGAACTTTCGTTACGAAAATTAGTATGGTGCGCTACGTCGTGCTATTAGTACCAGTTACTGTTATGTTAACGGCTTATGGTTATGTAGGAACTGTATTCTTGATCGTATCAACGATTCTTGGGTTAACGTGGGTATTCATGAGTGTCAAAGGTTTTAAAGCAACTGGGGAAGCGGAAATTGTATGGGCTAAGCGTATGTTCTTGTTCTCCCTTCTATATTTAACGCTGTTATCGATCTTGATGGTCATTGATACAACAGCGAAAATCTAGTTCGTATGGGGGACAAAAACGAATGGGGACGTTTTTCGAGAAAAACTGGTTTAAGTTAGCACTAGGGGCGATATTAATCGCGATGATTGCCTCTTTTGCTTATAAATTGTGGGCGAACGACAGTAAGCCGGATGAACGATTAACAGCGATGAAGGCAGCGCCTGCATTTACACTTCAGGATTTAGATGGCAAAACGGTTACCTCTCAAGATATGGAAGGTAAAGTGAGGCTAGTGTATTTCTTCTTCTCCTACTGCCCGGATGTGTGTCTGCCAACGAGCGCCATACTTTCACGTGTACAGGATGAATTGAAAGAAAAGAAATTACTGGGTGATAAAGCTGAGATCTTATCCATTACAGTAGATCCGACTAGAGATACACCAGAGGTGTTAAAAGCATTCGGAAATCGCTTCGAATCGAAGCCGATTCCAGGCGGATGGACGTTCCTCCGAGGTGAGGAAGCGAAGGTTCATAAGCTTGCTGAGGACTTCGGTATCATGGTGATCAAAGAGAAGGACGGTAATTTCTCGCATTCCAATGCGATCTTGCTTGTTGATCCGAAAGGTCAGCTAAGAAATTATTATGATGCAAGCAATCCGGAGTTGGATGCGGATCATATCGTCAAAGATGTTGTAACCCTTTCAAAAGGGAAATAATTCGAACGTAGTTATTCATAAGCAGGGTTGGGCGCAGGGTAGATAATATACGCGTCCAGTCCTGCTTTTTCTAATTGCTGAATGATATACTCTTCAGGCGTTCCTTCTACCCCAGCATAGCCCTTGCGAGTATAAATCTGTTCAGCGTCTGGAAACGTATCACGCAGCAAAAAACGGATTTTTTTGCCGGATGAATCATTGTCGGTAAAGATATAAACGGGTAGATCGCCAACTTTTTTTCGCAGCGCGTCAAGGGTAATGGAACTGGGAGTTCCGAAGGTGCAATGGATGCTAACCGAATCATCAAGCACGCGTTTCAAACGGCTTTTATCATTTTTTCCTTCAACAATAATGGCAATGGACATAGGGTCACCTTCACTCCTTTTTAGAGTAGTATACCCTGTTTGGAGCGGCGATCCAAGTGTCTCGAAGCTGCGTTATTTCCTGGGAAATGACAAGGATTTACAGCGTGTGACAGCAGAAAAAAGGCCTGATGGTCGACATCAAGCCTTTCTGAAAAGCATTTTTATGAAGTGATTACAGGAGATTTGAACGTGCGAAGCGGCAGGAGCGAAAGTGCCAACATGAGAATGAAGAACGCGATAAAGTACGAGGAAATATGATCGCGAAGCTGACCAGCCATCATTGGGCCGATAAATGCACCAACGGAGTAAGAAATCGATAGCAAGGAAAAGACGCGACCGTATCGAGCGCTGCTGGTTATACTGGCGAGTAACGCTGCAAGTGCTGGATAAATGACACCTTTGGCCATACCGATTAAGAAGAGAGAAACCGAGAGTGGAATCGGCCACTTGACGGCTAATCCGAAGAAAATTGCGGCCAGTCCAATGCTACCGCAAATCGTCCGAATAAAGGGTGATATTTTGTTCAAAAACCAGAATGAGATACTAAGCAGCGCACCTAAGCTGACCAATGTGAAAAAGACACCAGACGTAAGGATCGACTCCCGTGCAGACTTCATCAGAGGAAGCTCAAAGAACAAAATCCCCTGTGAGCAAGAGAGTGCCATGGGGATGAGGAAAAAGAGCCATGGGATAGAGACACCGTCCGAGATGTCGTTCTCAACCTGCTTTAGATTGTGACCATGAGGGTCTAAGACGGCGGTTTGACCGGCATGTTTCCCCTGCTCAGCTAATAGCTCTTTCTCCTTAACGCCGAAGATCGCAAGAATTCCCGTGATAATAAGGATCCAGCCTAACACGGAAAATGCGGTTGTGAAGCCAATTTTGGCCACTAACACAGCACCTGCCGCAGGAGAAACCACTGACGCAAGCGTGTGAACGAGTCCATTGCCTGCCATGAGCTTGCTCTGATGAATGCGATCACGCGCAATACGAGCCAGTAAGGATAAACAAGCCGGTGATAGGAAGGCAAGTACAAATCCGCTGATGGAACGAATGTAAAGCAGATGCCAAGGATCTTTGACGTTCGATTGAAATAGTAAGATGATCCCTGCTACAATTAAGCTAAAGACGATGAACATTTTGCTGCCGAATTTGTCTACACCGTATCCAGCAATAAGATTGCCAGGTAGATGTGTAAGCGAGTATACGCCCATGATGAGCCCTATGAATGAGGGAGCAGCTCCCAGTGATAAGGCGAAAGGGGATAAAATCGGGTATTGCGCATGTAAATCAAAGAATGCAACAAACATAAATAAGTACAACCATATGGCTGTCCGCACAGTCTCACCACCTCGATCATTTAGTTACCACATTAGAAAGTATAAGTTTTCGGTTCCCGAAAACATCTTTCTAATTGGCGATAAAAACAACTTTTAAAAACGCGGTCGCTCATCCTCGAATTACTTCGATAGAAGGTTTTCTCATCTCTTCTTAAGTTTTACGCCGCTCGTCCCACAGATATGACCTTTCGGGGCAAATGACACAATTTCGATCGTAGGAGGAATTATGGACCCAATTGTTTTTATACTTTTGGCCGCAGTTGGTATTTTTCTTATTTTTCGTTTAAGACAATCTTTTCGCAGAACAGGTAAAAGCATCGATAAAACCAAAGAAATCGAGCAGAAGTTAGCACAGTTAAGGAAAAAAAGAGATGAAGATTAGAGAGTCCATGTAGTATGATAGGAAAGGACTTTTGGATAACGAGGAGGGGTTAAAGATGGATCAGTGGATTTCGTTTGCACAGGATCGTTGGTATTTAATTGTAGGGGCTATTATTGTACTATTTATTGTGATTGGGATTGTAAAAACCGTGGTGAAGTGGGTGCTTGTCCTTGCCATTGTTGGAGCGCTTATCGTTTATGGAGCCAACTATAAGGATAAAATAAAGGATATTGGGGCAAGTGTTGTTTCCCAAGTCAGTGATGATATCAAGGATAAAGCAGTTAGTGCCTTGACGTCCGAGGCCAAAGAAGCCAAATTTAAGGCCAACCCAGACGGTTCCTTTGTGATTACGACAAAAAGCTTGCAAGTGGAAGGTAAACCAGGATCGGACGAGGTTCAGATCACTTTTCTTGGAAAATCCTTTAAAATGAATGCGAATTCTGCTGTGAAAGCTTTCATTGAGCAAGCAAAGAAAAATGCCTAGCGATTAACGGAGATAGCCTATCAAGGGAAGGTGAGCACGCATGACGGATAACTCGTGGCTTTCAACCACTTCAATCAACTTCATATCCATCTTGATCGTTCTCACGATTGCAGCTTCCGTGCTGCAAGGATTTTTCCGTGGTGGCTCCGGCTCGGCCAGACATTTCGCAGCTATGTTGGTGGAAGCAGTGCTCGCCATCTTGTCCATGTTTATAGCTTGGAAAGGCGTGCAACTGA
The DNA here is from genome assembly GCF_056402415.1 of Paenibacillus sp. P4_A9. Lineage (NCBI taxonomy): Bacteria > Bacillati > Bacillota > Bacilli > Caryophanales > Paenibacillaceae > Paenibacillus > Paenibacillus sp. P4_A9. The sequence goes on along the minus strand of NZ_JBFUHL010000010.1, from coordinate 12,891 downwards.
TTTCACCATGGATTCAAACGTGGTTAAAGGGGCAGGATCTACAAATTCCGGCCATCGACATAAGTGCGCTGAAACAAGCTTACTATACCGTCATCACTAGCCTGCGTGATTTTCCGCTGCTCCGTTTCGGAGTTTTATTTATCCTTGGCTATGTCATAATCAAACAAATCTTGAATCACCTGGTTGATGTATGGCTGGGGCGTTGGCTGGCAGAACGTTATTCGGAGCCTAATCAGGGTCATTCCTTATTGAGCTCCGTTTCAGGCGGGGCAATAGGCTCCATAGCCGGATTTGTTAGAGCGCTTATGTTAATCGCTATTTTATTCATTTATGTCTCACTGTTCCCGCACTCGATGATAACCCCCTATATTGAGTCCTCGCAAATGTATCAAAAAGGAGCTCAGGAAGTCATATCACCGTTTACAGGTGATTTTATAGCGGAGAAGGCGCCTGTTTTCACACGTGCGGTTGAGCAGGAATTCACGAATATTTTACAACGGAAATATGAAGTGCTCGATGCGAAAATCCCGGGCAATATTGCAGATGCGGCGAAAGAAATTACGGCGAACGCAAAGACGGATGAAGAGAAGGCTAAATTGCTGTACAGCTGGGTGGGAACCCGGGTCAAGTATGATTGGAACAAAGTGAAATTATATGAAGAACAGCGGATTTGGAAGGAGCAAACGCCAGAGGATACATTCAATACCAAAGAGGGCGTTTGTATTGATTATTCTAGGTTATATGCGCAAATGGCAAGATCCATTGGACTTGATGTGAAGGTTGTCACGGGGCTGGGATATGATGGACAGGGTGGATATGGTCCGCATGCTTGGAATGAAGTGTTTCTCAAGGAAACCAATAACTGGGTGCCTTTGGATTCTACTTGGGTTGCAAGCGGAGCGAATTGGTTTAATCCCCCGAAATTTGATCAAACACACGTGAGAGACGTTTAGAGGAGACGAAATGCGAAAAGAGTTAAAGTCATACAAGATGATTTACTTAGATGCGGGTGACACGTTAGTAACCATTCCTGCAGCACAAACAATTTTGAAGCAATACTTGGAATTGCGCGCTGTTGACCGAGATGAAGCTCATATTCATGAACTTTTTACAGAAGCATTTCGTCTATTTTATTATGTCGAGAAAAAAGATAACTTCGTGGTGTGCAGTCCAGAGTCAGATCGTGAATTCTGGGTTAACCTATACCACTATGTCCTGCATAAGCTAGGCGTTCATGAAGATTGGACAGAGGAAGAAATTTTCAATTGCTGTCACGAGCTGTATGAAATTTTCACCGCACCGGAGTATTATGATTTGTTTGATGACGTGAAGCCATTTCTGGAAGAACTGCGAACACAAGGCTTTCGTATCGGAATCATCTCTAATTTTGCTCCAACGTTGAAAGCCATTCTGGCGGACAAAGGGGTCTTACATTATTTTGACCCGATACTTGTATCAACTGAAGTTGGCTTAGAGAAGCCGGATCCTGCAATTTTTCAGCTTGCTTTACAAATGGCAGGTGTTGAGGCAGAGGATGTGCTGTATATTGGGGATCATGAGACGAATGATATTTGGGCCCCTAATCAAGTAGGAATCGATGCTGTTCGTATAATCCGGTACCCTTATCACACGGGAGATGGGATCCGTTCCCTGCTCGAACTGATTGAGGCGCCTGCCGGCGATGTACGACCTAAGTGAGAAAGAGAAAGGATATGAACCAGCATGAAGTCATCCATTATGGATGATCCGAAGAAAAAAGAAATTACAAAAAAACGGCACTTTTCGTTTCGGATCAATATATTTTTCTTCGTTACTTTTTTACTGTTTTCCGTGCTAATTGTTAGGTTAGCGATTCTTCAATTTGTTCAAGCCAAGGATCTGAAGGCTGCAGAGAATACCAATACGAATCAAACCAACAAGATCGCCCCGATTCGCGGCAATATTTATGATTCAACGAAATCCCCGCTGGCATATACAATTCCCGTACAGTCCTTATTTTTCCGTATTGAACCAGGCCAGCAGGATAAGGATGCGATTATTGATTTAGCACATCGTCTCAAAACCGAAGTTTTTGACAAATTTGCCAAACCGAACACAGTGAGTCCTACCCCTGAAGAGATCGTTCTTGCGATGGATCTGGGCTATGACATTAATAAGAATAAAGTGAAAGATCCGAGCTACTTTTATGTGCCACGCCGCATTAAAGCAGATTTATCCAATGGCGAAATTGCTTTTTTACTCGAGCATCGCGATGAGTTTAAGTGGTTGGAAGTGACGGAAGAAAGTATCCGTACCTACGAAATGGATGATGACAACAAGACGACAATTGCCACGCAATTGGTCGGTTATACGAATGCATTTTCGACCCAGACAGCGAAAGAAATCTATAAGGATAATCCGAATAGTGATGAATATTTAAGCAATGAGAATGTTGGCTTCGATGGCATTGAGCGGATGTATCAGGATGAGCTGCGCGGCAAGAATGGCAGTAAGAAATATCCCGTTAATGCCGCGATGAAAATTATTGGAAGAGCAGAGGTTACAGCACCGATTAAGGGGAATAATCTGTACCTGTCGATCAATAAGGATATTCAGAAGACGACGGAGAAATTCATACAGGATCATATTCAATATTTACGTACTCCTGCCAATGCGAATGATCCGTATTTGAAATTTGGGGTAAAGGCTTCCTCGGGCTTCGCGGTTGCCATGGAAGTGGATACAGGTCGAATCGTCACGATGGCTAATTATCCGGATTATGATGCAAATGCTTGGACCGGTGGTATTTCGCCTGCCATTTATAAAGACATTAGTACTTTTATTTCGAATGGTACGATTATGAATGCCAAAGCGAAATATCCAGATGACAAAGAAAATGCAAAGCATCCGTCTTCCATTGTTTTCATGGGTTCAACGATTAAGCCGTTATCCGTATTAATTGGACTAAAAGAAAAGCTCTTTACAGCGGGGCAGACGTACTATGATACAGGTACATTTACTTTTGGTAGGGATAACAACAGCGCTATTTCGAATTCCGATAAACACGCTTATGGCCCCTTAAACGCCTCGTCCGCTATTGAGGTATCCTCGAATACATATATGTCGGCGATGGTAGGTATCCCTTTCTGGAATAAATATGGGAGAGAGAACGCGAATGTGACAGCCAAATGGGCCGAGTATCTGGCCAAGTTTGGGATGGGTGTGAAGACGGGAAGCGGACTGCCAGGTGAATTCGTGGGTTCCAATGACTTTATCCCGAATGCTAAGAAAGACAGTTATCAATCTGCGATGGTCTACGCATCTTGGGGACAGAATGAGAAAACGACTACGCTTCAATTAGCGCAATATACGGCAACTGTAGCGAGCCGAGGAAAACGGATGAAGCCTCTCTTCGTAGATGAAATTCGTGATTATCAAGGTGAATTAGTGAAAAAGATTGAGCCTGAGGTTCTTGACGATGTATCCAAGGAGTTCTCGCAAGCAGATTGGAATACGATCATACATGGGATGAAAAGCGGCGCTCAAGGCATTGATGAATTACCATTCAATGTCGCTCGTAAGACCGGAACATCTACGCAGGATGTGGCTGGCGGAAGAGTAGAAAATGCCGTGCTTATCGCTTTCGCGCCTGTCGAGAATCCGAAGCTGGCGATTGCTGTCGTAGTACCGGAAGGTGGGTTCGGACGTTACGGGGCATCCCCGATTGCAGCGAAAATCTTCGAAGCGTATGACGCGGCGAATGGTGGCATTTTAACAAAGCTTGGCGGCGGGAAGCGGCCGTGGTAATGAATGGAAAAGAGCTTGCTTCGGCAAGCTCTTTTTTTGCGACCACATTAGAAAGTATAAGTTTTCGGTTCCCGAAAACATCTGTCTAATTGGCGATAAAAACAACATTTAAAACGCGGTCGCTCATCCTCGAAGGACTTCGATAGAAGTTTTTCTCATAAAACCTGCCACTCAGCACTGCACCAGTTACGCCATGGCCGCATACCCTATTTCAAGGGGGAAGAACTTGCTTCACCCTAAATGTTGCCTCAGGTCAACTTTTGTGCGCAGAGGAAAGGTGGTCGAATCTCATGAAAAAAAGCCGGTTATCTGCTTCGTTAAAACGACTTCTCATTTCCATCATTTTTCTATAGGCATCTGGGTTTTTCGATTCTCGTACGCTCATGGTATTTCCAGAATGACGGGCTGATATGGTATACTAATATATCGGTTGTCCAAGAGAAAGATGATGAGAGTACGGAGGAGTGAGTCTCACCATGTGTGGTATTACGGGTGTAATGTATTTTGAAGATAGAGAACCAACTGAGGCAAGCTTGAAGCAAATGACGGATGTGATTGTGCATCGTGGACCTAACGATGTCGGCTTCTGGACGGAGAATCGCATTGGCTTAGGCTTTAGACGATTATCCATTATCGATATCAAAGAGGGCCATCAGCCATTAACGAATGAAGATGAAACCGTTTGGATTATTTTCAACGGTGAAATTTATAATTACAAAGAATTGCGCACGATGCTTAAGGAGCGCGGTCATATTTTCCGCACGCAAAGTGATACAGAAGTCATCGTCCATCTGTATGAGGAATTCGGCGAGGATTGCGTGAAGCACATGCGCGGTATGTTTGGCTTTGTGATCTGGGATCGCAAGAAGAAGCAGCTGTTCGGAGCGAGAGACCACTTCGGCATTAAGCCGTTTTATTATCATGTGAGTGACCGTCAATTTGTGTTCGGCTCGGAAATCAAGAGCTTGCTTGCGGCGGAAGGCATGAATCGGTTGATCCATACGGACAGCTTGCTGAATTATTTGACCTTTCAATATGTACCAGAGCCGAATACCATGTTCCAAGGCATCTATAAGCTGCCGCCTGCTCATACGGTTACAATCACCTTTGAAGGTAAAATGACGCTACATAAGTATTGGGATCCGATGTTTGAACCGGAAGACAAGCCATTCGACCACTACGTCGAGCAGATCCGTGAAGGGCTGAAAGAGTCCGTTAAGCTTCACATGGTCAGCGACGTGGAACGCGGATGCTTCCTATCGAGCGGGATCGACTCGACGGCGATTGCTACGCATATGCGGAATATCGAACCGATACGCACGTTCTCCGTTGGCTTCGAAGGCGCCAACAATGAGACGCCGATCGCTGCTCAGACCGCAGCAACGCTCGGGACAGAGCACAACGACAAAATCATCACGCAGGATGATTTCTTCGCGACCATGCCGAAGGCGATCTGGCACCAGGACGAGCCTGTCGCCGATCCTTCGGCCATTGCCCTCTATCACGTGGCGCAGCTTGCGCGCGAGCATGTGACCGTTGTGCTGTCCGGCGAAGGCGCGGACGAGCTGTTCGGCGGCTATCGCATTTATCGCGAGCCGCAATCGCTCAAGCCGCTAGATCAACTGCCGTCATCGGTGAAGCGCATGCTGAACCGCTTCGCACGCATATTGCCAAGCGGCGTAAAGGGCCGCAACTATGTGCTGCGGGGGACGACTCCGCTGGAAGAACGCTTCCTCGGCAACGCTAAAATCTTCTCCGAGGATATGAAGGCAGAAGTACTGCGTCTCGATAGCGAGATGCTGCGCGCCTACAAAAATCCCGTGCAAATCGCCGGTGATTATTATAACAAAACGAAACATCTAGATCCGGTTAGTCGGATGCAATACATCGACATGAATTTGTGGATGCCTGGTGATATTTTGATGAAGGCCGACAAAATGACAATGGCGCACTCCCTGGAGCTGCGCGTTCCTTTCTTAGATAAAGAACTGTTCGAAGTGGCTCGCCGCATTCCAGCGAAATATCGCATTGCGAATGGGACAACAAAGTACGTTTTCCGTAAGGCAATGGAAGGCATTATTCCAGATCCGATTCTGAATCGTCCGAAGCTTGGGTTTCCAGTGCCTTTGCGCGATTGGATGAAAGGTGCAATGGGCGACATGGTCATGGAGCAAATCAAATCGAGTGGAATCGAAGATTACATCGATATTCAAGCTGTTGAGAAAATGCTTCATAAGCATCGTATTGGTCAAGGGGACTTCGCAAGACGCTTGTGGACCCTGTATATCTTTGCACTTTGGCACAAAACATTCATGGAAGAGCTGCCTAAGAAAGTACTAACTGCTTACTAGGTCGACAAACAAATGGCGGCATCGAGATGGGAGTTGACACGTTTGGGAATTTATAAATTAATCGCGCTCGACATGGATGGAACCTTGTTGAATGAGGAGAAAAAAATATCTGCTGAGAATCAAGCGGCGATTCGAGAAGCCTCTTCCCAAGGCAAAGTGGTGATCATGTCCACGGGTCGCGGTGCGATAAGCGCCATGCCTTACATTAAGGAGCTGGGGCTTTCAACGCCCCTTGTTGTGGTAAACGGCAGTGAAGTGTGGGCGTCGCCGGATAAATTGCTCAAACGAACGCTTGTACCGATTGAAACGATACGGGAATTACATCAGCTAGCGGTGGAAAATGATTGCTGGTGGTGGGCATACTCCGTAGAAGGTGTGTTCAATCGCGAAAGTGAAGGTTTTGATATCAACCAACATGAATGGCTTAAATTCGGCTACTTCTCAGACAATGCGGAGAAATTACAACGACTTCGCGATATTGTGTCGAGCTGGGGGACGCTTGAAATCACCAACTCGCATCCAGAGAACCTGGAGATGAATCCGCTCGGGATCAGCAAAGCAAGCGGTGTTGAAGCGGTTTGTGAACTTCTGGGTATTTCGATGTCCGAGGTTATCGCCATGGGTGACAGCGAGAATGATATCGCAATGATACGTGAAGCAGGGCTCGGTGTAGCCATGGGGAACGCGCAGGATGAAGTGAAACGAATCGCCGATATCACGACCGTGACCAACGATGAGCATGCTGTCGCACATGTCATTCGCACCTACATGCTGGCCTAAATGAGAGTAAAGCATCACATTCTCGTATAAATGGAGGGAGTAACTGAGCATGATTACCTTAGGTTGGATTGTCGTTATTCTTTTATTTGTTGTCGGAATGGTGGGGGCTGTGTATCCGATACTGCCGGGTGTACTGGCCATTTATGCTGCTTTTTTCATCTATGGCTGGCTGATCAGCTGGGAGTCTTTCGGCTTCTGGTTTTGGTTGATCCAGACCCTGATCGTCATCATTATTATCGTGGCGGACTATGCGGTTAGTGCATTAGGGGTCAAAAAATTCGGCGGCTCCAAAGCGGCAATTATCGGCAGCACCGTTGGTCTGATTATTGGCCCCTTCGTGATACCAGCATTCGGGATCATCCTGGGTCCGTTCATAGGTGCCGTATTGGGTGAATTGATTATCGGAACCTCCTGGCAAAATGCCGTACGTGCGGGAATTGGGTCTGTGCTTGGTTTCTTTGCCAGCTCTGTCGTCAAAATTGCTTTGCAGCTGGCCATGATTATTATTTTTTTCATCTGGGTCTTTTAAGGCATAGAAGGACGTTTGTAAATTGTAAGAGAGAGAAGGAACGGACTTGACGAAGGTAACCAAAGATTCCCTTGTAAAAGGGACGCTCATTCTCACCGTGGCCGCGCTTGTAGCGCGGTTTCTCGGCGTTTTCCAGCGAATACCGCTGGTTCACTTGCTTCATGAGAAAGGAATGGGCAGTTATTCCATTGCTTTTAATCTATATTCGATCCTGCTTGTTATCGCAACAGCGGGCATTCCGAGTGCATTAAGTAAAATGGTTGCCGAGAAGTACGCCATCGGTCGACCGCATGAAGCGCAAAGGATCTATCGGGCTGCGATTTGGTTCGCTGTCGTTGCTGGGGGCGGGATGACGGTACTGTTGTTTGTCTTCGCACCCATTTATGCGGAAAATATTTCGCACGGTGGACCGGATGCTACGTTAGCGACAAGAGCGATTGCACCAGCGATGCTGTTCTTCCCGCTTATCGCCATCATGCGCGGCTACTTCCAAGGCAGACAACATATGATGCCGAACGGTATTTCACAAGTTGTGGAACAAATATTCCGATTGATCACGTCGATTGCATTGGCGTTTTTCTTACTTAATTATTCGCTTGGTTGGGGTGTAGCTGGTGCTTCCTTTGGTGGTGTTGTCGGGGGGATTGCTGCACTTGCCGTGATGCTATACTATGCTAGGAAGCTAAAAAGAAATGATGCGCAAACGCGCCAAGCAGTCTCAGCCGCTTCACAAGCCGCGGCTGAGCAGATCGGTGCTACACGGACAGGAGATCAACCAGCGGAAATGTTCAGATACCGGGATATTTATCGAAGCTTGCTGAAGCTATCGATCCCGATCGTCGTTTTCTCGGTCACGGTTACGCTCGTGTACGCCATCGATACCTCGATGATTATTCCACTGCTAGAGAATTCAATCGGTGCCAAGGAAGCCTTAGGCTTGGTTGGGATCATTGGCGGACGCGCGCAATCGCTCGCGGGAATTCCTATCATTTTGGCCATCGCATTAAGTCAATCAGTTGTGCCTATTATCTCGGCAGCATACTCACGCAAAGATCTAAAAGCTGTAGGACAGCAGACGACACGTGTGCTTCAACTCGCGATTCTGTCGGGTCTCCCTGCGGTGTTGATGATCAGCATAGCTGCTAGGCCGCTCGACTTCTTCCTATTTGGCCTTGAGGATTCCGCCTATGGGATTGCGCATGGACCTGCCATGATTTCCTTGCTGACAGCAGGCGCGATGTTCCAGATCATCATGCAGACCTCAGGAGCCGTTCTCATGGGCATGGGACGGATGAAGCCATTGATGGCTCATGTGGCTGTCGGCATCGCAATTAAGCTGCTTGGCAGCTTCGTGTTAGGGCAATGGTTGGGCATCTATGGCATCATTATCTCTACGGGGTTATGCTTCATCGCAATGTCATGGCTGAACCTTCGATCCCTTCGTAAAGAAGTAACATTCACGATTCTTGGACGTCGTTTCGGCGGACTCATCGTTACGATCATTGTAATCGGTGTTCTCGGCTTTGCAGCGGAATGGCTGACACATACGTATGTGCTGCCAACGCCTTGGTTCCGCTTAAATCAAGGTATCCAAGCAGTGCTGATTTGCGGATTTACGGTGGCTTTGTATCCGATCTTGCTGATGGTTACGCGTGTGGTGACGAAGGATGATGTGAAAAGCTTTCCGTCACCGGTTCAGAAGCTGATTGGTAAAGTAAGTCGCGTCTTGAAACGAGCTTAGGTAGTAACGTAACGGCCTCAGAGGATGAGTTTCTTAATTGATTGAGCGCCTACGACAGCTAATTCAAGCTTGCTCAGTCCAAGACACATGTCTTGCGTCAAATCGTTAGCACTGGGAACCGAAATGGTTCGCATATGCTGTAAAGGTTCCTTTCCATGCGTGAACCAATCACCTCGCTCTACCGGCGCTAGCGGCCTGTCAGGCCACACCGAGTGAAGCGGAGGACTATAGAACGGCGCTGCACCTTTCTTAAGGCTGTAGCCATCTAGCCTCTCCTGATACTTGAGATCAGGAGGGGCTTTTCGTATGGGAGCGAACAGGTGAGGCCAGTAGTCGGAACGTGATCCCGTATGGGGAGTAGAAGCTGCATAAGCTATGACGCCTTGTAGCACACCTGGAGCCCTAAATAGGATCGCATACAAGCTTCTGCCGAACTGGATACGTTCGGAGAGATTCGTGAAATTTTCAAGAATAAGGCCTACAAGGTGTGGTTGAGGCGGATCTATCGAAGCAGAACGAAAGGGGAATCCGACTTGATTGAGCTGCAGCCAGGCATGCGTTTTGAATTGAGGCGTATCTAAAACGGTTTGTTTGTAGATAGGATTTTGAACAACGCGCTCCTCGATGTAATGCTGCTCATTGACAATCAGACCTATGGTGAGGAGGGCAGTATCCTGATAAAGCCAGAAATCTTGCCATATCGGTAGCATCCAAACGGATATGTGCAAATGAGGAAGAAGATGAAATAAGCTGAGTCTCCTCCGTTTGCTTTCGGCATACAGCAGCATTTGCGGGTAAGAATCTTGGAAGACAAGGGCATTCGCACGCTCAAGAAAGGAGAAAAAATGTCCCGTGGCTGCGTTGTTCAGCAAATGTGGGAAAAGTTCTCCACGTAGATCCGTCATGCACCAGCCTCCGTTCCGAGAGACCATATGGGCCAATAATGCCCAATGCAGCTCGGGAAAGTCGCGGTAGCATGCCCAATAGGCTTGGGTACGTGTCACATTATTGCGATTGTCTTTCTGCGTCTTGGCGACGATCCGCTGCAGAATCTGTTGTTCCAAAGCGGTAGGAGTATGAGAAGTGACGCCATCTTGCTGCAAAGCTACCTGCTGCTCGACCCCTTTAGCTATTCTGGCTAGTGCTAAGGGAGATATTTCGATACGCAAAGGCAGTTCGTGAGCTAGCTCAGAGGAGGTAATCATCTTAGCGGCTTGTTGTTTAACAAGCTGAACTATCGCACCTGGCAATCCCCTCATTTTTCCGTAAAATCTCGTATGGTCCTTGTTTTCGGGTGGCAGATTTACTCTCATCATAGCCTCCTTACAAGAGCGAATTCCATTCTTCTATTATTTGCTTGTTAATTTACGGGTATGACAGGGTTGGAAGAAAAATGTGAGCGAAGATCGATCACGATGTGAGAAAACGAAAACATCTTACAGGCGGATGCCGTGTAAGATGTTTGTTTGTCATTTGTCCAAATCTTCGGTTGCTTGCTGCCCGGTACTAGATTTGGGGAGCCTTCCCGAACGGAGGACCGCTTCGCGGAGTAAATATTCAATGTGACCGTTAACACTACGGAACTCATCCTCAGCCCACTGCTCCAAAGCTTGATGCAGCTTCGGATCTAGTCGAAGCGGGAAATTTTTCTTAGGAGCCATAACATGGCTCCGTTAGTACAACGTTCCGGTATTAATGACCGGAGTCGCAGAACGATCAGATACAATCGCAACTAGGAGATTGTTGATCATTGCAGCTTTACGCTCCTCGTCAAGTTGCAAACCCTTGGCTTCCAATTGCTCGACAGCCAATTGAACCATGCCAACGGCACCTTCTACAATGATCGAACGTGCGGATAGAATCGCAGAGGCTTGCTGACGCTGAAGCATCGCACTGGCAATTTCGGTTGAGTAGGCCAAATGAGTCAGACGGGACTCAATCACCTCAACACCTGCAACGGAAAGACGATGTTGAAGCTCCGTGCTCAGCTCAGCAGCAACCTCATCGGCGTTCCCTCTTAACGAATAGCCTTCCGTATCGAAATGATCATAGGGATACTTGCTGGCCACATGACGAAGCGCAGTCTCACTTTGAATTTCAACGAATTTCTCATAACTATCTACATCGAACAATGCTTTGTACGTATCTACAACTTTAAAAACGATCACAGCAGCAATTTCAATCGGATTCCCATTGATATCATTCACTTTTAATTTGACACTGTTAAAATTGCGAACCCGCAGCGATATTTTCTTCTTCGAAGAGAAGGGAATAACGAGCCACATACCACTTTTGCGAATCGTCCCTAGATAGCTCCCGAAAAAAGTAATGACCGCTGCTTGATTCGGCTGAACGACAGTAATTGTCGACAGGGAGATGATGCTAACTATGATCAAGATAAAACCAATCAAAAAATAAGGACTCTCTCGTATGAGACTGTAAAAGCCTAGCCCGAGTGCGGCGAAAAATAAGAATAAGCCAATAAAGCCATTTAATGACCATGAATTAGTTTCTTTCATTGATGTAAAGCCTCCTTAACAAGTATATTATTTTGATATTCATATGATATCACTTTTTACTTTAATTGTAAATGAACGCTGTCATGAAACATACGCTAGACCGGTCATGTCATCATCATCAACGCTTGACACTCATTTTCTTGCATGCTATAAGAGAGTAAATTCCAGAAATGAAGAGGTGTCCCTATGCGTAAAGTTACAACTGAACAACAATATCAAGAACAAATTTCCCAATCAGGCGTGACGATTGCCATTTTCAAGACGACATGGTGTAAGGATTGCCATTATATTGATCCTTTTATGCCTGCGGTGGAACAAGCCTATGAAGGTCGTATCACATTCATTGAACTAGATCGCGATGAGTTCCCGGATCTTTGTGAACAATTGAACATATTAGGCATTCCAAGCTTTATTGCTTTCCGTGGCGGCCAAGAACTTGTTCGTTTCGTCAGCAAGCTACGTAAAACCCGTGAGGAAATCGAGCAATTCCTTGATCGTGCGCTTGAAGTAGCGAACGCGTTAGCTCCTTAGAACGGCCTATGGACACCGTCGTCGGAAAAAATCCGATGGCGGTGTTTTTATTAAAATATAAGAATTTATATGTTTCACATAATAAGTCGGCTATATTTCTCCATAAACACTGTGATACGTCCTTAGAGGACGGCGTAGCCGTTTATTTTGCATCACGCAAGAAACTACACTAGATACTTATCATCACTATATCACTACTGCTCGCTTAAGCTCCTCGGCGAAATCTGCATTAGTCCGAAATCTCCGAACTAAAACAAGGATTCCTTTCAAAATAGAACGAATAGTTCGATTTTGCCGAACTATTTAACCATTTTCCTTGCGTAAGGGGTGTTTGGGTCGATTTAGATGGGCAATTTCGGACTAATTAAGAAAAGATGACGCGGACAGTGAAATTAATTCGATAATTGCTCCTCTGTCAAGAAAGTGGACGTCGCTTAGTTAAACCACCCGTTGGTAATACAGCTGCTCAAAGAGCGCTGGAGATATGTAGCCAATCGTGCTATTCGATCTTGTCCGGTTGTAAAAGAACTCAAGATATCGGTACAGCTTCTGCTGGGCTTCTAGTTTCGTCTTGAATTTGGGGTTGCTGTAGATGAATTCACGCTTCAAGATGCTATGAAAAGCCTCGATACAGGCATTGTCATAACAGTTGCC
>NZ_JBFUHL010000009.1:0-141596 GCF_056402415.1 Paenibacillus sp. P4_A9 | reverse complement strand
CTATAGTTAAGATTACAGGCCAGTATTGCTTGGACATATACCAATCAATCGATTCAATCCCAAAGGTTTTTAAAATAACATTATTCATAATACCGAAATTGAAGCTTAATAAAGCATACACAAGGTAAGTAACGGCTACGTAAGAGATGAAGTAAGGGATAAATGTTAGATTCTGATAAACCTTTGATTTCCGTTTGCCCGTGACTTCGTTCAGCAGAATGGCCAATAAGACCGCGAATAGCGTGCCGATCACCATAAACAGAACATTGTACAAAATCGTATTTCTGGTGATAATATAAGCGTCGCTTCTCCCAAACAAAAATTCAAAATTTTTGAAGCCCACCCACGGACTCGTGATCAAACTGTGGATGAATCCCTGTTTCGTATACTTGATATCTTTAAAAGCGATAATGGATCCTAACATCGGGATATAATTGTTGATGATCACTATGACAATCGCCGGAAGCATCAAGATAAACAACGCCGAGTTTTTCCTGAATTCGCGTATGAGAGCTTTGCCTGCCAATTGATTTCCCCCTTGCACTAGTGCTGCTTGATATGATCTAATTTTATATTCGAAATGCTTTTTGTGGAATAAAGAAATCTATGATGCATTTAAAAATTCTATCGTCCTTTCGCCGACGATTAACGGCATTCCATTATCGTTTTCAATCTAATGTCCCTTGACGAACTGCCGATAAGCAATTCGAATTCGCCGTTTTCGAATACCCAATCGTTTTGTTCCTCGCTGAAGAAGCAGAAGTCTTCTCGCTTCAAGATCAGCGTGTTTTTCTTAGACTCACCGGCATCCAGGTACGTTTTTACAAAGCCCTTCAGCTCTTTTTGCGGACGCTTCACGGACGACTCCAAGTCTGTCACATAGAGCTGCGAGACCTCCGCGCCAGCTCGCAAGCCGGTATTTTCTATGGTAAAATCGACTTCGGCTTTGTCTTCGACGATACGAACGTTCATGTCTTTATAAGCAAACGTTGTGTACGACAAACCGTGCCCAAAGCAAAATAGCGGATCCACCTCGTAAGTGTCATAATAGCGATAACCCACGAAAATTCCTTCATTATAGGTAACCCTATCCGTACCGGGAAACTCTCCGAAGACGTGAGCAGGTGTATCTTCGATTTTCTTCGGAAATGTAATCGGCAATTTGCCCGATGGATTCACATCGCCAAATAGTACGGATGCCAACGCATTCCCGCTTTCCGAGCCGGAATACCATTGCTGAATGACCGCGTGCGCGTCTTTGATCCATTCGGACATCTCGACGGGGGAGCCGCTTATATTTACGATTACCGTATTGTTGTTTGCTTCAAGCAATCGCTTGATGAGATTGTCCTGACCAAACGGAAGCTTTAGATCTACACGATCAGTACTCTCGGAATCAAAGCAAAGCTCGGGTTTCTCATCATGCCGAAGCTGAAGGCCGCCTATATAAATGACCGTCTCGCTATTTTTAGCCAATTCGAATGCTTCATCGGCCATTGCTTGTTGCTTTAAGGGATCGGTTTCTTCAGACGAGTAACCCTGAGCGTACTGCACTTCTACGTTGCCGCCCAAATGCATGCAGATTCCCAAAATAGGAAACACCTCGTAAAGAGCCTGCACGTCTGAGCTTCCGCCGCCCATCAGATGTGAGCGATTGGCGTTTTCTCCGATTACGGCGATCTTTTTCGCGTTTTTGGATAACGGCAAAATATGACGATCGTTCTTCAACAAAACCATCGCCTCTTGCGCTACTTTTAAAGCTGTCGCAGCGCTATTGGGCGTGTTGAAAGCCCCCCGCTTCCTCTCCTCAGGATTAAACATGTTGAGTTTAAACATGAGCTCGAGAATACGCCTTACCCTTTTATCCAATTCTTCCATTGGAATTTCGCCCGACTCGATCTTCGCTTTGAGCGGGTTAGCAAACGGATAATCGTCGTATGCCGGATCGACCCGCATATCGACGTCCGTTCCGGCCTCAATGGCTTTGTTTGTATCATGGATGGCATCCCAATCCGAAACGACAATCCCGTCGAATCCCCATTGATCACGCAAAAGCTCCGTTAATAGATACTTGTTTTCGCAGCAGAAATCGCCCCTGAACTTATTGTACGCCCCCATGACCACGAGAGGCTTCCCCTCGGTTATAGCGGCCTTGAAAGCCGGCAGATAGATTTCATTAAAGGTGCGGTTATCCATTTGAACGTCGACTTGAGTCCGGTTCGTTTCTTGGTTATTGGCTACGAAATGTTTGGCGCATGCGCCGATATCGTTTTCTTGTAAGCCATTAATGACTTGTACGGCTAATTTCGAATTGAGGTAGGGATCTTCCGATAAATATTCGAAGGTTCTACCGTTGAGAGGCGTTCGATGGATGTTGATGCCGGGGGAGAGCGATACGTCTTTCCCGCGGCCCCGGACCTCTAAACCCAAACTGTTCCCGTATTCAAAAGCTATATCTGTATTCCATGAAGCCGCGACAGAGATGTTGCACGGAAATTTCGTAACCAGATCTTTGCCATGGTTTTCTTGTCCGATAGTTCCCCGCATAAAGTCGGCTCTAACCCCCATAGGACCGTCCGAAAAGCGGAGAGGCGGAATGCCTAACCGTTCTATTCCTTTTGTATCGTAAATATTATCGCCATGAATCATCCAAATTTTTTCTTGAAGGGTTAATTCGGATATCCATTCCTCAATTTGATTTCGAGTACGCTCGTCTAATCTTTTCATCGCAATATGTTACCTCCGTTTTCTCAGTTGACCCCTGGATGTCGTGCCGCTTGCTGATTAATCAATGCGTTCGCTTCATCTTTGATTCGTAACAGAACTGTCTCCCCTTTTTGAATTTCTATCACGATCTCGGACTGGATCGGGCATTCGATTGTCGATATCTCGCCGTTTTTTTCAAGCGTCAACGAATCCGAGCCGAAACGATTTTCCACGCGGTAAACGCCTCCGCGTTCGGCATGTAGCTCTACAAAATCAAGCCGTCCGGCTGCCAGTTTTGCGGATACAAGTATCCCCATGTCTCCGCGAAAACGACGAAACTCCGCCCCGCTTTCGAACCATTCTTTCGGAATTGACGGGAATGGCCTAATAAGACCATCCGAAGTCTGTAGCAGCATCTCTTGCAATGCATCGGCAGCAGCCATATTCCCTTCGAGTGTAAATACCCGACCGCGCATGCCCGTGAGTCCGGTCTCTTTGAAATCGCAATTGAGGTGAAATCCGTTCGGAGAACACATGTATTCCCAGAAAGTCTTTAAATGATAGCGCGCGGCTTCTCCATTTCCTTGTCGAGTATAAATTGCGGCAATCCATGCGAATGTATAACCGCAATAATACCCTTTTCCGAGTTTCTCGAGATGAGCGATCGTTTGATCAATGACTTGTTTATCGCTTTCTGAGTGACGGTAATCGAGTGTTTGCAATGGATAAATCGCCATCGCGTGCGAGAGATGCCGGTGCGTCTCGTTAAGCGCTTCGTCCGGGCTCAGCTTAAGTCCCGTCTCATTAATGGCTAATTCAGGCAATCGCGAAAGAATGTCCTTCCATTTCTCCCGCTCTGCAGCTTTACCAAGCAAATCCGCCATCTGCTCTAACCGCGCAAATAAATACCTTAACAAGGACAAGTCATAATTGCTGTTCGGCGTTAACCAAGCATCTAAAGTATCATTATGGATTTCGGGGGAGCTTGACAGCGATAATCTCAATTTTCCGTCATCACCAGGATGAAGCAATTGCTCAATGCATTCAGCCGTCTCTTTCATATACACATAAGTCCGTGTTTCAAGAAACTGAAGATCTCCCGTATATTTCCAGTAATGATCGAATGCCTGACTTAGCCAAATTTGATTGGTTGGACTCAAAGCGTACATTGGCCAACCACCTAGCGGCTTGCCATCGATCGTCATCACGGAAGGCAGATTAATGCCGGGCGTCTCGTAAAAGGTTCGAGCGAATTCACTGGCAACCGGACGTAATTCCCACAGAAAGTCGAGCAAGCTTTCCCCTTCCGTAAGATGATTCGCCTTCAAGTAATGCCAATAACACAATTGGACATTTAAATCATGATGATAGTCGCCTTTCCATGGCGGAAGCATCCCCTCGTCGGCTGTCCATACGCCTTGAAGCGGCATTGGCGGAGCATATTTGCGCGAGCAGGAACCGAACAAATAGTTCGTTAAGTACCATTGCTTCTCCATTTCGAAATCCGAGAGCGTAAGCGAGCTTTGTCTCCAATAGCGTTTCCACCAAGCCGTATGCGTTTGTGACGCTCCGTTAAATCCTATCCTTATCCCTTCGCGAACTCGCTCTTTTGCCCCTTTAAACCATTCAGTGCCGTCTAGATTTGCTGCAATCACATAAACCCATTCGATTTCATGTTCCGAATACTTGCGTTCAGCGACAACGATCGCATACTCCAGACTATGGTTCGTTTTTTGATGAAACCACTTCACGTCCCCGTCTACGCCGAACGTTGCTTCCGGGTACCCGAGAGAGGCCAAACTGATCTCGAGCGAATTTCGATAATCGTCAGGCGCCTCGTAACTGCCGGAATAAGCAGGGGGAACAAGTCTCAAGTCGGGCCGGGCCGCTCCGGTTCCTCTCATTTTGATATATCCAAGCCCCGTCTCCGCATGCAGAAAACTCTCCGCACGGCAAGCTTCTTCCCCAGCGTTCCATTCGACCTCCGCCTTGGCTTCACGGATGTTCAGCCTGCAGTTCATATGTTTCACGGGGAATCCGAAATCGAGTTCCAATCTGCCCGCCGGCAATTTAGTCGGATATGGATACAACGTAAAAAAGTCGTTAAACCTGCATGCGATTTCCTCTTGCTCTCTTCTTCTTACGAGATCAATAAGATTACGGTAAGTAAAATCGTCTGCTAATATCTCTGGCGCAGGCCGAGTATCCCACAAATCCCCTCGGTCAAGACTGAATCGAAGCGGTGCGCCATCGCCCCATAATAAGCAGCCAGTTAATCCATTGCCCAGCGGAAGCGCCTCATCCCACCGGGCAATCGGTTGGCAGAAATTCAAGTCGTGCATCTCGGAAGGGTATTTGTCGTTAAACTCCATTGTTTTGCAACCCTTTCAAATTTAATTATTCAAACACCATAAGCAAATGCAGCATTTGCTTAGCTTCCAGTTCGAGCTCTAAAGTATCTTTGCCGGTAATCGCGATTTCCGACCGATACTGCTCTAACGCGTTGGTCCTGTACGCCGAGGTAATCGATCGATTTGGTAACCGAAGTCGCGCATCCGCTTTGTGGTCCGAAACGTTTATCAAACGCACTAGGATTCCGTCGCCCTCTTCGGCAGGCTTCACGTCGAACACTTGAATGCCTTCGCCTACGATCTGTATAAATTGACCTCCCTCTGCTTCTTTGCACTCTACTACCGGGGTAGCAAGCACGGCGGAAGTCGCCCTCACGGAGGTTCCCACGACGTTGGTCGGATTGAACGCTTCGAAAGTCGTAAGCGTGTATACGAACTCGTTGTAGCCCGGTTGGCGTCCGCGGAAATTCGTGTCCCAGTAATTGTTCATCGGCCATGCCAATAGCTGCGGCTTCTCTTTCTTGTCGATCGTTTGCTGCTCTTTGCAGAAATTGAAATTCCCGACCTGCACCATCGGCGCATCCGTGCAGCCCATCGTTACGCCATGCTGGCCGTCGTACACCGATACACTCCCGTCTACCGTGACGTAGTCCCTGCACACGCCGGGAAGCTGTTGTGCATCCAATTCGACCAGCTGTCCAGCTGTATCATAATGGCTGCGCCAAGCCTCCAAGTTTAGCGGGATGACGAAATAAGTGCCCTCCGGCGTCGTAATATCCTGCTTATGGAAGGAAACCTTCATTTCGATATCCGGCTTATAGACGAAGAAAGTGTACCGCTGCTCCAGCCGTTCTACGCCCGGCGCGTCCCAGCCGAGAATCAAGGTGGCGCTGTTCGCGCTTCTCTCGACGTGGCAGGCATGGAGCCGGGTGTACGATTGTCGCTTCGCCTTCCAGTCATGGACCCAGTCGGTCAAGCTGTTGTTTCCTCTTTCGACGTTTCTCGGAAAGAGGGCGCTGCGGTTATTCTGGTGATAGACGGGATCGACCGTCTCTTGCACGTATTGGAACAATGTCCAAGGGCTTGATGTATCGAGCACTTCCCAGCCTTGCCGTTTATCGAACAAGCTCGTAATCCGGCCCGTCAACGGATCGAAGCGGCACGTATGGAACGGCGTATCGATTGCCCCCTCCTGCACGGTAACCTCACGCAGCCATGGCCCTTCTCCCTCCTTTCCGACCTTGCCTCCGTCAACCTGAATATCGGCCGACCATTCTGCTTCCGTAAGCGAACGGATCAGAACTTTGCGCCAGCTGAAAGGAGGAAGCTCAACCGTGCCGTAGCTTGTCCCTTGATGTTGAACGTCGTTGTTCATGAGGACATGACGCATCCGGTCGGCCCCGAGATGTCGTCCCGGAACCTTAAAACTGGAAGGAACGCGAATATCGTGGGTCACGGCAACGGAAGACGGATTGAGCAGCAGCAAGCCTTCCGGCTCTCCCGATTGCAGCGGATTGCCCGCCAGCTTCTCCAAATGCACGTTCAGCAAATGACCTGTCAGGCTGTTCGCTTGATAGGCGTAATGGGCTTTATGCATCCATTGGATCTCAACGCTTAACTGATCGGGCTCCGATACCGAATTATGCGCGCCCCAGGTGTGTTCGTCGTACAGATGGATTTGCTTCCAAGCTTCCTTCTTCACTTCGATGAAAGATCGTTCGTTCTCGCGCCCAAAGGCATCGAGCAGCTCGACCGCTTTCATGCCTTGCTTCGTCCGGCGGTTCAGCTTCGTTTCCTTGGCGGAACTTGCCGAGCCGAAGTTCCAATAATCGGTCCAATCCCCGGCGTAGGTCGGCAGCTTTGCCGCATGCTCCCTAACTCTTGCATACAGTTGTTCCGGCGTGACGAACGAAATACGGAGACCGCGCTCTTCCTCGTTCCACTTTTTCAACAGCGCCGCCAATTCCCGGTCCGGCGGATTATTGTCGTACAGAGGCAAATTCGTCGCGGTCAAATAAATGAAGTCGAATGGATATTCCGGATTCGCATCGATTTTGCGCAAATAGTTGGAAAGCCCATCGGCCATGATGTTCGTATCATTGGCATTGACGTCGGCAATTTGGCTGAACAGAGAATAGTGCTCGCCATTGAAGGTCAGCAGCTTTCTACGATCCGGCGTTTCCCAATGGAACGCGTTAGGCCGCATGAAAGGCACGCCGCCGAAATGGACGTTGACGCCCATAATCAAAAATTCCACGCCGGCATCGAGCAAGAGCTGCGCATAGGACCACGGCTGACCATTAACGTCGTGGTGGATCGCCGTATTAATGCCGATCCCGAACTGCTCGCGCAGCCGGCGGAGAGGATACAGCGTTCTTGCCAGCTCCTCGGCTGAGGAAAGCGGAGTCATGTGCATGTAAGATCCGGATACGCTCAGCTGCCCGTTATGCAAAAAGTGCTTGAAACGCTCGATACGGCTTTCCTGCGCCGTTTCCAGCCAGCGCAGCACCGGAAGGGTGGACTCGCAGGTCCAGCGAAAACGATTGAACGGCTCCCACTCTTCGGTCCTTTCGCACAGTTCCAGCGCTTGGTCGATATATCGATGCTGCATTTCCAGCAAAATCGGCTGCGCGGTCGTATAACCGACATCCATGTGGCTATGGTGTAGGACGAGTACTTCTTTGATATTAGACATAACATTTTCCACCCTTGTTAGATTTATGAACTTTGTAAGCGGTAAAGCTTGCCTTCTTCGGTAGCGAAAGTGATGATGTTTCCTTCCTGCTTCCAATCGATTTCTTTTCGCTGATCGCCATCTATTTCCGCGACACTGACTTCTTCATTAGGCCAAGGTTGTAAGACGCGGCACGTTCTGCCCCTCTCGCTAACAATGTCAACGTACCTTACCGTTTCATCCGATAGCTCGCTTGAAACAACGAAGGCCCCATAGGCTCGTAAATTCATAAAGCGGGCATCTCTTGCTTTAGGCCAAACAGGGAACAGCCTTAGAACATGCTCATGGCTTTGCAGCAGCATCTCGTTAATCGTCGATGGTACTCCGCTGCAACACTCGATTCCGCCTCCTCCGAAGTAGATAAACAGATTGGGGAGGCTATGCTCCATGCACTGGCGACGAAGTTGGTTCATGATGATTTCGGGATCATAGCCAACGCGTACCGCAGCGGTAAAAATCGTGGCAAATCCATTAAAATCCGTCCAACGATTCATTTCGGTAATGGTAGTATTTGCAATTTCCAGCAGCCGTGGATCAGAATCGAGACCGATCGCTCCGGCGGGCCAAATCGGGTAAATGGCCACAGTATTGCCATCACACCAATCGCGTCCTTGCTCCGTTAACCTGAATATCGTTTTTCCATTGCGTTCATACGTTGGAAAATCACTCATATGCTCCAAGATGTGCGTCCATTTTTCCCGACGATTCGCGTCAAGGCCCAGCTCTTGAGAAATATCCAGCAGCCCCTTAAATACCGTTCGGACTACCCCTAACGAAAGAATGGGATTCATGTCCTCGAACTCCTGCAGCGAATCTTCATTAAAGTATTCGTCCGACCATGTCGCGACTTCATGCACGGCATCTCGATAAATGACATATCTGTTATCTTCGAACGTCAGATAATCCTCCCAAAAATTCGCAACCTCGATCAGATAGGGATAAGCAACTTGACTCGCATAGTGCAAATCATAGGTAGAATAAAAACGCATCAGCATGTTTACCGCAGCGAGAGCTGCATTGCTTTTCTGTCCTTCAAACAAATGACCATTCTCGTATTTCATGCATGCTTGCGTAGTAGACTTCGAAGTAGAAAATCCTTTTGGCCCTATTCCAACATCGTAGTAGATACCTTTGCATCCTAAAAATTGCTCGGCATGCCTCTTGCCGTTGGGCATATATTCCAACAATGGCATATCGTAAGGTTCGCTTAATTCAACATGATTGGACGAATAGACTCCCCACCACGGCGCTTCATAATTGTAGTTCAAGTGAAAATCTCCTGCCCATTCAGGGTTGTCGACGGTGATCCAACTGCCGAATAAACCCGGCGGGAAAAATTTGTTGCGACTGCAGGAAGCCATAAGGTAGTGGGAACCATACCAAAATTTCTCTAGTACCTCATCGCCGATCTCAATCGCTGATTTGGTCCAATATCGATCCCACCAGACTTCATGCTCCAAGTAAAGGCAATTAATTCGTTTCTCATCGCAAGCTTTTATTCTTCCAATCGTCTCTTGCAAATAGTCCACTGTGTCGTGATTTGTCAGTACATAACAAACGATGCACTTTTTTTCTCCAGGCTTTAATTGAAAGGAATTGCTACTATTTGTCAAGGAGCGCATAGCAATGGCACCTTCCGTTGGCCATTCCAAATCTACGCCGTTAAATTTTCGCGTCACCCATGTAACGTCCTCCTTGTTGCCGCGTTCGGTTTGGGATTCATGCCCGGTCTGAACCCACAGGTCCAACGCAACCGCGACGGCATTACCTTTGTTAGTTAACTCCAAGACCAGCATATTGTCCGTGGCCGATACCCAGGTTGCCAAGGTTACTGACGATTCGTCCCCTTGAAACGTTGACACGACTTTTGCCTCAAGCAACCGTTGCTCGCTATAATACGATGCCCTGGCCAATTCGGGGATATGAATGTCTATTCCCCCCATCAAGCAGGGACTTCCATTCGGATAGATCGGCTTTGTTTTCCAGAAATCCGTTTTCGATATCCATAACCTCTGTCTTTCAGGCGGTCCGCTCAGTACAACGCCGACATCTCCGTTTCCGATTAAAGGACCGTCGACGACTCTGTTTGAAGGTACGTTTTTGGGCGGCTCGCGAAAGATACCTTTAGACCTATCCAGTTGTTTTCTCCAATCCGTTACCACCTTTACACCTTCCTTTAGAAAACAAATTATGTATTGATTTTAATTTATCGCTGATGTTCAAGGAATAAAGATATCTATGATGAAATTAAATAATCTACGTTTTCAAACATGAATGCACGAAAAAAAGCTCCCGGATTATCCGGAAGTCTGTTGAACGAGCTCGCGATATTTTTGAGGGTGCATGCCGATCATTTTTTTGAATACGGTGCTGAAGTACGTGGCATTCTCGAATCCAACCATTTCGGAGATCTCTAGAATTTTTAAGTCTTGCGATTTGAGCAGCTCCTTGGCCGCTTCCATTCGCACCTTCGTGATGTATTCGGAAATCCCCTCTCCCGTTTCTTTTTTGAAAATGAGACTGATGTAATTCGGAGATAAATAGACTTCTTCTGCAAGCCGCGAAACGGTGATGTTATTCATATAAGATTGCGAAATGATCTCTTTCATTTTCTGCACAAGCTTACAGTTTTTATGGGTATACCTCTGAGAAAAGTGTTCCGTTAAGTCTCTGAAAAAAACAAGCAATACGCTCTTCAATTCGGAGGCATCACGATTATCATAAACCTCATGGATTACGGATGAAAGATGAGGCGCGATTTGCTGAATGTCTTCGCCGATTTCGTAGAAAATTCTGGATGCCATATTAATCAACTCAACGCAGATACTTTGCACGTAATCGATAGGCAGATCGCGGTTGGCGCAGAGCTTATTGAATATCTCTGCCACCATATCCTCCGCTTCCCCTATTCTCCCAAGCTTCATAAAATTGAGGAGCTTGCTTTCGGTTTCGTGAAGCTTCGGAAATACAATGGCATTGTTGCAAGGCCGGATGTCGTCGAATTGCAAAACGGAGCTTTTCCCAGTGTAAAATTTATACTTAATGGCCGTTTGCGCTTCTCGATAGGAGTCTTGCAATACAATACAGGATTGAACCGGATTTCCGATTCCGGCAGAGACGCTTATTTTCAAATACTTGTTGATGTTATCGCAGATTTCTTGGCATACGCTAGCCGGCAAACCGCTTCTCGATTCGGTATGATGGAAAACGACTACCGTCTCGTTCTCGTTCATACTAAAAGTGATGATGGCATTTGATCCGGCGATTTCCTCTGCAATGTTGAGCACGGAGAAGGACAACAATTGCCGATTCTCTTCGCTGTATCTTTCGATCGCTAATTCGTAATCGTCGATTTGCAGCACCGCTACCGACCAAAATTGTTGCCAATCGTGCTGAAACCCAAAAAAGTCCAGCTTATCTCGTGCTTCTTTCTCGTTGCCGTACATTCCTTGCACCAGGTTGACCCAGAACTTTTCTCTGAGCAAAGGCATGCTCTCTTGCAGTTGTCGCTTCAGCTTCTCGTTGTTTTCCTCTTGGTTACGCTCCATGTAGATGGAGGCGACGAGTTTGCGAAACGTCTCTTCGAGTTCGGGGATTTTGATCGGCTTTAGAATATATCCGTCCGCGTTAATGCTGAGCGCGGTTTTCGCATAGTTGAAGTCCTGCGCTCCGCTAATGAAAACGATGCGGAGAGGAATTTCCAATTCTTTCAGCTTAAGTCCGGCCTCTAATCCATTCATGAGAGGCATGCGGATATCCGTCAGCAAGATATCTGGCCTTAGCTCACTGCAAAGCTCGTATGCCTCTTGACCATCCGCTGAGAGCCCGATGATCTCGATGCCGAGCTCCTCCCACTTGACCAGGTCCTTTAAACCTTCCCTGACATTATATTCATCATCAGCGATGATCATCTTCAACATTGTCGTTTACCTCCTCGAGGGTTGTCGTCGCAGGCAATATCACCGTTACGACCAAACCAGGCTCCGCTTTGTTGCGGTATCGGATACCGAATTGCTCGCCGAAAACTTGCTTAACACGCTGGTCCACGTTGAAGATGCCGAACGACTTGTCTTGGTTACCCTCGTCTCGCAACATCTCGTTCAGTTGACTTGCATTCGCGCCGACACCGTTATCCTCAACTTCGATTTCGATACGATCTGCTATTTTTCGTGCTTGGATTCTGATAAATCCTTTCCCTGGCCTTCTTTCGATACCATGAATAAGGGCATTCTCGACAAGCGGCTGCAAAATCAGCTTAACAGCAATATGTCTGCATACTTCGGGCTCTGCCACAATCTCGTAATCGAGCCGTTCCTTAAAGCGAACCTTCTGAATCGACAAATAACTTTCGACTTGACGAAGCTCGTCTTCAATCACAATGATGTTTTTCCCTTTATTTAAGCTATATCTGAAGAAGTCCGAGAGAGAAGTCACCATATGGCTGACTTCCGGCACCTTATGCCGAAGCGCAATCCAATTAATAGAATCCAAGGTATTATAGAGGAAATGCGGATTGATTTGCGCTTGAAGTGCCTTCAGTTCAGCTTCTTTCTTCTTGTTCTCGCTGAAATAAAGCTTCTTGATCAGTTCCTTGGTTTGCCGTAACAT
This sequence comes from Paenibacillus sp. P4_A9, assembly GCF_056402415.1. Lineage (NCBI taxonomy): Bacteria > Bacillati > Bacillota > Bacilli > Caryophanales > Paenibacillaceae > Paenibacillus > Paenibacillus sp. P4_A9. Next base: position 129,197 of record NZ_JBFUHL010000009.1, on the reverse strand, counting down.
AATATTGTACTGGCTAAAGAGTTGAGTGAATTCGTCTTTCCGATTGTACCGGATTCGAATGTCATAGTTTCCTTCCTGAGCATACGACATTGATTTGATGAACATACGGATCGGATTCGTAATGCTATTCGACAAAATCACGGCAATAATAGCGGCGAGTAGCATACACAAGGCTAGCACGATATACATCGTCCGCCTGAAAGCAGTTAGTTTGCCGTTTAAATCTCCGATAGGGGATATGGAGACGATTGTCCAACCAAGGGATCCGATCCCTTTATAAGAGACAAGCATCAGTCTTCCGGAAATCGATTGTTCGAATGCGCCCGATGTTCCTTCCCTTTGAAATATCCCCTGGACGTAATGAACGTTCGCCATACTCTTGCCTATCGATGATGTATCGGGACTGACCAATATGTTACGCTGAGAATCAAGAATCATGACCGAGCTATTAACGGAAGGCTTGAGCTGATTGAGAACGCTTACAAAATCGCTGATGTTGGCGTCGATCGTAAGCACTCCCGCGAAAGGAATCGAAATATTCTTTAATCCGAACAATCGCTTCGTAAGCCTTAATGAATATGCCTTTCCATTCACTGAAGAAGTCACATGCGGACCGCTGATCGAATATTGCGCCTTGGGAGGAATTTGCGTGTACCATTTCTCTTTTTCGATTTCGGTGATAGACGTAACGTTGCGGGAGAAATTATATTGTTTGAACTCCGACCTGTTCAGCATATAAAGAATCGGGACGAATGGCGTTCTGGGTCGATTAGGCAAATCATAGCTATTAATGATTTTATTTAACTCAGCCAACTCATTCACGAACCCGATTCGATCTGTTGGGCGTTCGTAAGATAAACGGTCGATCATGTCCGGATTCATATAAATCGAATTCGCGACCCCATCCATTTCATCAATTTTTTTAAGAATCACCGTTTCTACCATATTAAGGTTGGTTTGAACTGAAGTATTGATATTATCCGTTATGGTATAATATGACTGATTATAGATTGTGACCGAGATGATCAACGTAGGCAAGATGACTAGCATCAAGAAATAGAATAGAAGCCTGTATTTGAGACTGATTCCATTGAATCCTGCTAATCTGGGGAGCATGGCGTTCCGCCTCCTTATACAAGCTAAAATGGTGGGTTATTATCATTATAAGGAGGCCGGGTTGCTTTGAAAAGAACTTTTAAAAATTCGCAGAAATACCTAGTTTCCCTCATGGTTCTCGTCGCGCTCATGGGCTGCAGCGTCGGCGGTACTTCTCGATCTCCAGTCTTGGAGGCTGAAGAAAAGCCAATTACTACGATATCTTTGGCCATACAAGCCATCCAACCGGTAGGGGAAATCGAACGCCAAATCGCCGAATTTAATGCTTCCCATTCGGAATGGAAAATAAAACTCATCATTGTACCCCGCGATAACTACGATGTAACGCTGAATCGCATGATGACTTCGGGCGAAGGCCCCGACGTATTTCAATTGAATACGCTTTGGCTAACAACATACATGAATAAAAATTGGCTGCTCGATTTATCGAAGGAAAACATCGGAAGCCCTTCCTATCCCGATTGGGCGACCGATTATACGAAACAAAAAAACGGCAGTTACTTCGCAATCCCATCTGGCATGAACACGCTTCGGCTCATCTATAACAAAGATCTTCTTGCCGGCGCCGGTTGCGATGCGATTCATCCGCCCGCTACTTTATCGGAACTCAAGGAATGCGCAATAAAAATTTCCGCTGCAGGCAACGGGTACAGTAGATACGGATTTGCACTTGCCGGGGGAGATGACGAAGCCGGGTTTCGCCGGCCTTTGGAAATTGCGGGTACGCTCAGCGGTGTTTATTATTATAATTTTCGTAAGGGAGTATTCGATTTTTCAGTTTATGAATCCTGGTTCAAGACGATGCTCGAGATGAAAAAGGACGGCGGTCTGTTTCCCGGGGAATTGGCACTTAAGAACGATACAGCCCTATCCCAGTTCGCTGAAGGAAATATCGGGATGATGTATGCGACAAATCATGATTTCGCTCAGCTAATTCGAATGAACCGAATATCGTTCTCATGGGGAGTCGCGAATCCCCCCCTGCTAGATGCCTCCGATAAAGGGAAAGGAAAACTCATGACCGATCTCGAGGCTCCTTACGTCATTAATTCGTCAACGGAGCATAAACAAGAAGCCGAAGAACTTTGGCAGTTTCTCCATTCGAGCGAATTTCAAGGCGCGTTATTCGAGCAAGTCGATTTGATCCCGACTCGTCGCTATGTAACGGAATATTCGCCCAATATGTCGAAATTGCCTGATTTGAACGCGTTTCTCCCTTCAGCGGACGAATCCCCTTACCCAAAGGAACCCAAATTCGGATTAGCTAACTCCACTACATCGGCCTCCACCTCGATCTGGTCGGATGAAGCGCGGATTAAAACTTATAAAGAAATCATGCAAGGAATCAAGCAGCCCGAGACGGCGCTGAAGGAAATGACTGAACAATTCAACACCTCGCTCGAGTTGGCGATTTACAATCAATTCATCGGCGATGGCGAATACGTTTTCTCGAAGTTTGATCCTCTAGACCCTCTCAAGTATGCGAATACTCCTGATAATACCCGTAATAGACCGGTTTTTCTTCACTAAAGATAAGAAATCCCGTAAACACTGATCTGGACCCTTTGTCAAGGACACTTGAAAAAAACTCAGTTTAAATCTAGGCAGCTAACAATAGATGATTCCTGTATTGCACAGGGGTCATCTTTTCTAATCCCCATTGGTATCGATTATTGTTGTAGTAGCGGATGTAACCGTCAATCTTACGTTGTAGTTCTGCCAATGTTGGGCAGCTGCGATGGTCAACATGGTCCTTCATATGACCGTAAAACGACTCCTGTGGCGCATTGTCCCAGCAATTGCCTCGTCTAGACATCGATTGACCTAATCCCTTTTGCTTCAAAAGTTTTTGGTATTTAGGACTCGTATAATGACTTCCTTGATCCGAATGGATGAATGCTTTTTTGTGCAACTTCAATTTCCTTTGTTTCATGAGTGCCTCGATCGTGTCTGTAGCAATGTCTAACGTAAGGCTGTTGGATAGGTTGTAAGAAAGGATCTCACCTGTTGAAGCATCTAGTATGGTCGACAAATAAGCCGTCTCTGAGCGGCCGTATGGGAGGTAAGTGATGTCGGTGAGCAACGCAAGCCCAGGAACACCTTTTCTAAAATCACGATCTAAACTGTTGGGAAGTGTTCGATGTTCTTGAGTCGCCTTTGCCATACGTTTGTAAGGATTGGGGTTTCTATGAGGACAGACGAGGTCGAATTTCTTCATAAGCCTGCGGATTCTCTTCAAGTTGTAGATCACGCCAAACTCGTTCTCAAGCGCCATCTTTATTGAACGAGAACCCTTTTTAAAGCCCTTTCTATTGAAGGCTCTTTTGATCAGTTCTCCGGATTTGGCATCCGAAAGAGACCGCTCTTTACGGGTTTCTACGGCCTGGATGTGGTTGTAATAGCCTGAGCGAGATACGTGTAATAAATCGCAGAGGTAGCGAGTTGTACGTCCCAAACCCTGACCTACAGTCTCTTTAATTAGCTCAAATAACTTACTCTTACTTAAGTTCTTTCCCTTTGCTACCAGCAACCTTTCTTTCGTGTCTAGCTTTTTTAACAAATCCACCTGGGACTCAAGGAGTCTAATTCTTGCTTCCTGTCTTTCAATTACTTCATCCTTCGTTAGTTCACGCTTCAGAGGACGTCCAGAAGATTCCTTACGAGAGTCGGTTAATCCAATAATTCCGTCTTTCCCATATGCTTTTCTCCAACGCTTGGTACACTCTTTTAAATGGTGAATTCCAATTACGTTTACGTCAAACCCGTTAGCTTCAAAGATTTCTCTAGGGAGCTTACCTGCCATATATTGATCGATGAACAACTGTTTAAATTCATCCGCATAGGTTATTGCTTTATCACTAATCCTGATCACGTATTTATTCTTTGATAAGCTCATTTGGTCTTTTTCGCTAAAGATGTTCTTAGACATGGTGTAATCCCCTCCGGTGCTTACTCTAGTATACAAAAAAAAGCACCTTCAGTCTGAACACTTTTTCAAAGTGTCCAGACTGTGGGTACCAGTGTACATCTTCTGCATGTTTACTAACGGGTTCCGTTTTSRGGTGCAAAAATGAAAATGACAGTAGAATTGGCGTGCAAACTGGCAACAGTTTTGACACGCCTTTTTCGTTGTATTTACTGGGTTTARGGTATTCTCTTAAGAAAATTGACAGTTAATTGACATTTATATTTTAGTAGTCAATTAATTTATTGACTGTGTCAGTTGACTGTCAATTCGATTGCCAATTTCGGCGTCAATTTCCGTTATTGTTGGCGTCCTCGTTGCGCTAACGGCAGTTTAGCGTAATAAATTATGATGAATTAATAGAATTCAAGTTGTATAATTGTGATAAAACAAGTCAGTGATTAGTAAGAGATCGATCTATCACTCGAAAAGATGGAGGATGAAGATGGTTCAGCTTGAACAATATGAATGGTGCGATTTTTGGTGGCAAGAAGCACCTCAACAGAACAAAAAAAGAGTATTGTTGGTAGGAGATTCGATTTCGAGAGCTTATCGTCCTTATGTGAATGAGCAGCTTAAAGGTGAAATTTATGTGGATCAGCTTTCTTCGTCACGGGCATTGGATAATCCCGCCCTTTTAATGGAATTGGACTACATGCTTAAGCTAAACGAAAGTAATTATCAGGGTATTCATTTTAACAATGGTTTGCATGGTATGCATTTATCTGCGGATCAGTATGAGCATCATTTGGAGAAGGTGATTCAGCATATTATCGCTCAAATCGATGCTGAAAAAATGATTTTGGCATTCTCGACGCCAGTGACAATTACGGACGTTCCAACTGAATTAGACAGTAAATTAAATCAAATCGTCATCGATCGCAACAAAGCAATGGAACGATTAGCCCATAAATATCAATTGCAAATCAATGATTTATATACACCAATGCTTGGCAAAAGTGAATACAGGGTGAAGGATGGTTATCATTACAATGCGTTTGGTGATAAAGCATTAGCAGAAATTGTAGTAAGCTCAATATTAAAAAGTATGAATACATAAATGAAGCAAAGGATGCGATGGTTCAATCTTAACCGCCTTTTAATATGGGCGGTTTTCGCAAAAAAGGATGGCAAATTGCCATCCTTTTTTGTTACGTTTTGTGTCAAAACCACTGTCAATTTTTGCGTCAAAACGATTTTTGCACCTCAAAACGGAACCCGTTACATGTTTACGGGGTTTCTTTTTTCTTGACTATCGCGCCGCCCAACATTCAAAGCTGTTTATTGCCCGTACATACCCAATCATAGAAGGAGCTTTTTTAATCAAGGTCCAAATGCTTCTATTTCAGACAGCCCTACATTCGCCCCGCTGCCTCCGGATACCTGGAATTTAACCCAAGTAACAGTTTTACTAGGAAAGGTTACAGTTAATGCAGTACCATCATTGGGTATGCCGGTTACTGGAACCGACGATCCGTCACTAAATGTGAGTGTCCCTCCCAGAGCCCAGTCCACCGAATTGGGCCTGTCGTACAAGTTGATTTTGTTAATGGTTTGACTGCTGCTCCAATCCAGTTGTAACCATGGATTCAATTCATGCAGCGAAGCCCATTCCGTATTTGGAAGCCCATCAACAGCCTTTGAAGGAGTTAATGTGCCGTCATATTGCGAGGATCCTGTCACTGTAGCAATTTGGGCAAAGTCTACCGGTGCCAAATAGGCTTGAAGCTCAGACAATCCAACATTAGATCCACTGCCGCCCGACACCTGAAACTTGACCCATGTTACCGTTTTATTTGGAAAATAGATGATCTTTGGCGATCCGTCATTCGGTATTCCGGTGACAGTTATTGAGCTCCCGTCACTAAAGGTTAAAGTTCCTCCAGGCGCCCAGTCTACTGTATTCGGACGGTCGCTTAATACGATTTTGTTCATGGTCTGACTGGTGCTCCAATTTAACTTTAACCATGGATTGAGCTCATTTAGCGAAGCCCATTCCGTACTATAATTGCCATCAGTTGCTTTTGAAGGTGCCAAGCTGCTGCTATACTGCGAAGAACCAGTGACCGTAGAACCTAAAGCAAGATTCGGAGGAGCCGGTATTGCATCCGTATTATATATCTTAACTTCCGATAGTCCTACATTTGCTCCACTTCCGCCAGATACCTGAAATTTAACCCATGCAACACTCTTCGTCGGGAAGGTTATTTCCTTTCCGGTCCCATCCATAGGTATGCCTGTAACTGTGATTTGGCTTCCATCACTAAAGGTCAAAGTTCCTCCATTTGCTTGGTCTATTAAATTGTTCCTGTCGAACAGAGTAATCGTATTTATTATCTGAGGAGTTGACCAATTAAGCTTTATCCAAGGATTAAGCTCACTACTCGAAATCCATTCACTGATATCTGAACCGTCAATGGCATTGGATGGAACAAAACTGCTGCTATTTTGGCTGGATGCCGTAGCAGTAGCCTGTGAAGCTATGTTAATAGGTGTACTTGTACTCATAGGTTGATTCATTAGATTTGTTATCGTTGTATAGCTTATTCCATCAGGTGCAATATGAATGGTTTCATTTACTGATGTAGTAATAGTAATAGTGCTGCCGGACAATGTCCCCGAATCAGTACCATTTCTGTAAATATGCAATGTTTGCCCAGGCCAAGGGTTTTCAAAAGTAAAGTCTCTGCCCTTTTCACTGATGATTCTCAAATACTGTACCTGGTTGGTTCTAATGTCGCTTGAAATCAGGAACGCCCCGTCCGCTCTTAAATCTCCGAATTTTCCATTTGTGTATCTTGGCCAGTTTGGAAACACTTTCACTGTCCCCTGGAAGGATTGGAGCAGCATTTCGCTAATTGTTGCTGGAACACCGTTAAGATTCTCTATTCCCCCGCCTGTGGTATGGATATGAAAGTTATTGTAGCTTTTGGATTGCACATAAGATGTCAATTGGCCGAGGATGCCATCCGGATTATAGGCTACTCTTGCAGCCGCAGGGTAGATCAAAAGGTTGTTCCAGCCTTGCAGCACACCTACTGTATTTTTTGCAGTCTGCAAAAGCGTAGGATCACTGTATAAGCCGATCTGATTGCCAGGATAGATTGGCATGGTTGGGATGCCGCTTGGAGTCCAACCTCTTCCAACCTCGGTCACATTGAAAACCGTTACATTTTGCTGTGTCGTTGTAGGATAATTGCTCAAATTGCTTACTATATTCTGCCAGGTTGTACGCAATGTGGCATCTACATTTAAAGTCGTGCTAATATCGATGCAGCCCTGCAGCACGTAGCGTATGAAACCAAGAGACATAACACCGTTTGTCTGCGGATAAGCATCTCCTTCAAACTGAGCATCATTCTGATCCACATATCTTGTGCCATCCCAATACAAATAGTTCTGCCAAAAAGCTGCGACTTGTTTAAGGTAAGCATATATGCTGTTCGCATAGGTTGCATCATAGGTAGCATAAAAGTGCATGAGCATATCCGTCGCGGCAAATGCGGCATTCGACTTTTGATTCCAGAATGCCTTATCCGCAGAACCGTTCGGAAGCGGACCGATTGCAACCCCATAATATACACCACTGAAGCCGTTTGAGGTTGCTGCCGACTGCCCGTTCGGTATCCAATCCAGAACAGGTTTGTCGTAGGCATCTGCTAGCTCTGTATGGTTTGTAGGCATTGCGAAATAGAATGGCGTCTCATAGTTATAATTCGTATGGTAATCCCCATACCAGTTATTATAGACGCCGGGAGTCGCACTCCAGTTGGCCCAAAGTCCGGGAGCTGTCTCACCGGTCCTGGAGCTGCTTGCCAGTAAATACAATGAACCATAAAAAGATTTTTCTAATGTTTTGTTCGGTATTTCAACAAAGGACTTGCCCCAGAAGTTATCCCACCAGCCTTGATGGGAAGTTTTCAAGGTATCAACATTCGTCTGCGCTTTCGTACTAATGTTACTGATTGCAAGACTTTGATAGTTGGAGTCATCATAATTGCTCATAATGCATGTTGCTAATGTGTAGGTATTCCCGGGCTGCAATGTAAAATTCAACGTGTTATTCGTTATGGTTCCTGTTGTACCTATTATTCTTGTTGCAACTCTAACCTTGTGTGTTGCATATCCGCTAACCGTATCCGTGCTATCTCCTTGAACGTCAATGTATAGTACGTCGCCTGATGAACTGACGCTTTTGGGATAAGTATTTCCATTGCCCTGTGCAAGGGACACGGCCACATTTTGGCTTGTGGTTCCTGTATAAGTGAATTTTGTAAAATACATGTTGTTTGTTGTATCGGTTGCCTGCACCCAGCTTGCTGTATTTATTGTGTTTCCGCTATACGTGAAAGTGCCATCCAATTCGGCATTGGCAATATTTTGCTCCATGTAATAGGAAGCTCCCGCCATCCCCGGGATCGAAAACGATAACCTCGCCATGGACATTACATTTCCTCCGCTTAGCGACCAAAACTCGTTTTTCCCGATGATATTTACCATGGAGTCAATATTTTTTACAAGCGTAACGCCGACGTCTCCATTTCCAAGCAGCGGTGAGTCGGGTGTCATTGTGTAGTTATCATTTGTTGGCGCTGAAGTCCATACTCCCTTATATTGCTGCACAATTCTTTGGGCGTTGTTTTGAGTTATAGTATCTGCATATGCTTTTGATTTTTCAGAAGGCAATATTGTAATAACAAAAGTAAGTATTAGAGCTAAACATAGCTGAAGGACCATCAGTTTTCTTAAGCTTTTGCGATAAGAATGAACTAACATAATTTGTACCTCCTACAATTTTGTTAAGCGCTTTCACTTCACTTTAACAAATCTAGCTTTTTTATCACGTACTTTGTCTGCTATCCCTTCCCCGGAGCATCCGACATAAGCACGTTTCGGCTCGTCTATAACAAAGATCTTCTTGCTGGCGCCGTTTGAAATTTCTTCGTCTCCCCAGGCAAGTCACTTGATCCCCCCTTTGCCAATGCGCCGATGGTCTAATTTGATACTAGTCTCTAACTGATTAGCAGGGAATAAAAATATCTATGATGAAATTAAATAATCAACAATTTTTAACAAGAATGAACGGAAAAAGGCTTCCAGATGCACGGCATGAATGACGTCGTTGTGGGTATGGAGAGCACCGGTCACTACTGGTTCAATATTGCCAACTGGTTGGTGGATCAGGGCATTGATGTGGCTCTTGTCAATCCAATGACAACAAAACGCAATAAGGAAAACAGAGATAACTCACCTTCCAAGAACGACCCAAAAGATGCTCTGGTCATCGCCGATGCGGTGAGCCGTGGGTTCTACACGCCCTTCTCTCCAAAGGATGAAGCATTCCGTCGCATCAGAGAGCACTGGGTGGTTAAATCAGGAAGGACTAAGAATAGAATCCACCGCTGGCTTGATATCCGGTTTCCAGAATACAGACAAGCATTTGATGATATTTTTAGCGATCGATCGTTAGCCACTTTGCGCCGGTTTCCAGCCCCTTCTGACCTATTGCAGCTAACTCCGGAGCAAATGGTACATATCTGGGGTGAATATATGGCCAGACCAGGCGGAGTGCGAGGCAAAAACAAGGCCTTGGAACTTCAATCACTCGCTAGACATAGCGTGGGAGACACTACTGCCCTTGAAGAAGACAAATGGGAGCTAAGGCACCTCATCGAAGAGTATGATAGGATCTGCCGAATTATTGACGAAGTGGACGAGATGATTGAAAAGATACTGCCTGAAATTCCTTGTTCTGATCTCGTTCGATCTGTCGGTACTTCCGTTCCAGCAACCGCTGCCATATTGGCATTTGGCGGGGACTTACGTAAGCTGTCTCACGGAAATCAATTACTACGCAAGGCAGGATTGAACTTAGCAGAACGAAGTTCTGGCAAATATAAGGGGCAAATTAAGCTCACCAAGCGAGGCAACTCACTACTGCGCAAACATCTCTACTTCATTGTATTTCACCTGTTATCTTTCAATGAAGCGTTCCAAGCCATGCATGCGCACAATACCGAAGTGAAAAGAATGACGAAAATGCAGTCCATGATGAAGCTGATTGGGAAACTGGCCCGGATGCTTGTAGCCATGGCAAAAGAAGGACAAACATTCTCCATAGATAAAGCACAACTACCGTTAGCAGCATAAAAAGTAAATCGTAACCCTGACACGTAAATTGGCTCATTCGCAGGATCTCACAAAGAAAGCACGGAGTACCGAGATTTTTACGCTTTAGGGCATAGACCCGTTCCGTTAACGTTGATCGGACTCCACACCTTGGATAGATAGGACGAAGGAATGTGAGGGCCAAGACCCGTCGAGATTTGGGAGAGTGAATCCCCAAGGACCTTGTGGAGAGAAGCGTGCAGCATACCATTTTTATGGAAGATTTTGTAAAGAAATTCAGCGCCTTCTGTTCCCGCATGCGCTCTAACGGAACTACCTGCCCCACAAGACCCGAACAACTGAACTCCTATTTACCATGCATATTGAAATCCTGCGAATGAGCGAGCATTCGTGAGAAAATCCTTATTCTATGAGGGAGCGTAACGATCGCTCCTGGATTAATGCTTTTTTTCTTCAGTCCGTAAAACAAAAGGATCTACATATTAGTTATGCATAATATGTAGATCCCTATATTTTAAACATTTTTTCTCAATCAAGGTCTTGATAATTTCCAGTCTAATACTTATTTTCATCGAACATCACCAGGCTCATTTTGATTTTGACCATTCCCTACTCCATAAATTACATTCATCTAACAATTTATCATAACTTAGAAATCTAAATAATATTCTCATAGATTTTATAGACTTAATTTAGATAATCGTTCTAATTTGGAGTGCCAATACAATCGTTTACTTTGCTCTTTTTCTAATGTTATCAAAAAGTACTTTCTTTGGATATCGGTAATCTTCCTGATCTTATTCAACTCAGATATCTTCAAAAAGCCTCTTGAAGTAAACTCAACTATTCTCTGTAAGTCCACTACTGCACACTTTAGGAGTGTCTCTTTATTTAGTTGTTCAAATACTTTATCCGGTTTATAACGTACAGACTGCTCTAACATTGATATAGTTCCCAGCTCAAACGAGACCGAATTAAATGAAGCTCCAGCGGCCAACTCTCTTTTACTTTCCCAAGCCTTCCTTAGAAACTCGGCTTCCAGAAATGCTTTCTTCCATAGCGCAACTTTATCTTCTAAATCCATTTCATTAATATTTTCGGAAAAAGTATTTTGATTAATTCCAGCTATCTTGCCTAATATATTTGGTGTATAACGTATGTACTTCTCTCCTAATTTTTGAAATGGTTTAAGCATTTGAAGCTCCTCGGCAGATAATAGCTTGCAATCTAATTGGGAAATGACAGGCAAAATCCCTAAATCATAAAGAAGCGAATTTAACTCCAAATAATCGTACTCATAAAGTTTGTTCGTTACAAATTCCCCAATAACCCCATGTTCTCTCCACATCATTCGCTTATTATTTAATCTATCTTGCTCATCACGTATAAGACTTTTTAACAACTTAAGATTCTCTACTTCATGCTTAAGTTTCGCATATGAACCATCAATAACGAACTTTTTCACCTCTTCTATACTCAAGCTCTTCAATTCCTTTCTATTGCATTCGGAGCTTTATTCTCAGTTGACTTGCTTATACATCTCCTAATCCTCTGAATCGTCTCGTCTTTAAAGTAATAGCGTTTCAAGCCGTCTTTCATTATTAAAGTAAAATCAGCTTTAATGTTATTACCTTCTAGAGTTCTCCAAAGCTTTTTTTCGCCAATTTTCAGTAACTTAATTACATCGCTAAACACATTGTATTCATTTTGCTGATTCAATTTAATCAATTCTAAGCAGTTCTCTAATTCTTTCTCTTCATAGTAATTATCAGCCAGTCTTTTATTCTGACCTAAACATACAGGAGTAAGTTTTCCAGACAAAGTGTATTTAATAATATCTAGAGTAGTTAAACTGGGTGCTCAACATACAAGTTCATAACACGTTCTTGAAAGCTTTTAAACACGTTCTCATTCTCTTCCATTAGTTAATGCTCCTTATCATTCTTTTATAAATTTACATCGTTTACATTGCAGAAGCCTACTAACTGTTACTTTTCTTTTCTTTGTTCAAATTAGCAAGTAGCTGTTGCCTTCTACTTAAAGGTGGCTTGGGAGCATCAATATGTGCAGGTGGTAAATTTACAGTGAGGTTAAACCCAGTTTTTAAAGCCAACCTTCTAATTGGCATATTAGTCTTAACCATAGCGTCATACTTTGTTGCCAATAGCTCTTTTCCTTTAATAATGTTTGCTGACCCTGGAATTTGTTGCTTAGTTATTTCCCCTTTTTCAATAAGAATCTTCCTAATAGTCTGGTACAGTTTCCTACTCATTCCTGCAACTTCGTCTGCTGGAGGACTTATTGAAGGCACTTCAATATATGACTTTGATTCAGGATCTAATAAATAAATCTTAGAAATATCCTCAATATCGAACTTAATCTTACAATTATTTTTCCGTTTATTACTTATAAATCTTGTTGTTTCAGGTGAAGCATATTTAATATTTTCTTCTCTTATTCCATCGTTTTTATACGACTTCATTGCTGAAGGGAGCAATTGAATCTTATAGTATGACTCATCCTCTTCTTTAATAAATGGAGGATTACCCATAATTTCTAAAGCTTGATAATATCTTGCGCATGGAGTATTGCATTCCAATGGAAGGCCTTGGTGAACGTCATGGTGGTAGATATCGGTTATATAGTGTACAAGTAGTTCTCGAAGATTGTTTAAAGTCAAAATGGCATTTTTAGCAGCTTCTTTACGTTCATTTTTATCATGATTAGTTTTATACCGGAAGCCGAGTAAATCCTCCAAAAACTCTTGATTTATTGTTCTAAAGTATCTTTCAATAATACCGCCATATCGAGGAGTAGCGATCGGCCGATAACGAACTTCTGAATGTAGCACATCTTCAATCATGCTTTTAACATAGGTGCTAGTAAAATCCGAACCGTTATCCATGTGGAAGCAAATTAAAATTGACTCCACCACATCCCGAGTGGTATCTTATTGGTATTACATAGAATTCAATTGGTATCACTCAGAATGGTGGTTTTTGGTCACATGGAGAAATCTCCTCTTATTAAAGAAAGACTTATCGAACAGCTTCGCATTCAAATTCAATCCTTACAAAAGGATCAGCTCGTCAAGATCCCATCGGAGCGCGATTTGGCCGAGAACTTCGAAGCTAGTCGGGTAAGTGTAAGAGCAGCGATCAAATCTCTGGTTCAAGAAGGCCTACTTGTCCAGTTACAAGGCAAAGGGACCTACATCGTTCCAGCGGTACTCTTAGACACGCTGTATGTCATGTGTTCACCAGATATTAAAGGGAATGACCCTTATTACACGAACTTCCTCGTGGAAATTACAAATTTAGCTGCGAAGCAAGCGATCAAGATTTCGATGGTGCACCCCGATCAACCAAGCGGAGCTTCACTTCCGAGCCCGCTCATTCTGATCGGACAGATGGATGACACACAATTAGATCGGCTCCATGCCGCATCGGGTCAGCTTTTCTCCATTCAGCGCTACGCCCATCGTGAGGATATCATCCAAATTTATTTCGATGATTATCGGATCGGGAGCAAAGCGGCCAAAACGCTGTACGATGCAGGACATCGCTCTTTCACCCTGCTGGCAGGGCCAGATAAATACGATTCCTCTCGGCTGCGTAAGCAAGGCTTCCTTGCATTTTGCCAGTCTAAGGACGCGAAAGTCCAAGTCATTACGGAGAAAATGAACTGGGAAGGCGGCCGACGAGCAGCGGATCAGCTGCTTACAGTTGAACTTCCGAATGCCATATTCGCCGTGAACGATTGGATGGCCGCCGGTTGCATGCAAGGCCTGCGAGAGAATGGCCGCTCCATTCCGGAGGATGCCTCCATCATTGGCTGTGATGATATTCCGCTTGCCGCGCAAATCTCACCAAGATTGACGACGTTTAGCTTGGATGCCAAGCATCTCGTCGAGGAACTGCTTTCCGCCATTCATCGCCACCACGCGCAAGCGTCTATCGCCAAGGAACAAATCATACTTTCGGCTGCTCTGATCAGTCGGGAGTCGATTTCAAATATGAATCACTAAGGAGTAGATACCATTCATGGCTAAGCTGACTATTCATGCCGATTCACCGCTACACACGATTAACCGAAATATTTATGGCCATTTTTCTGAGCACTTGGGGCGCTGTATTTATGAGGGCATATGGGTTGGACTCGACTCCCCGATCCCGAACACAGAAGGTATGCGTAACGATGTACTTGAAGCGCTGAAAAAGCTGCAAATTCCAGTTCTTCGCTGGCCTGGCGGCTGCTTCGCGGATGAATATCATTGGAAAGATGGCGTCGGTCCCGCTGAGAAACGCAAACGGATGATTAATACGCACTGGGGCGGTGTTCTTGAGAACAACCATTTCGGCACGCATGAATTTCTCCGTCTGTGTGAGTTAATCGGCGCTGAGCCTTATATTAGCGGGAATGTTGGAAGCGGTACCGTAGCCGAAATGTCGGAGTGGGTCGAATACATGACCTTCGACGGCGAGTCACCGATGGCGAACTGGCGTCAAGAGAACGGCCGTGAGAAGCCGTGGAAGCTTACATATTTTGGCGTGGGTAACGAGAATTGGGGCTGTGGCGGGGATATGCGTCCTGAGTACTACGCTGATTTGTATCGCAGATACGCTTGCTATGTAAGGAATTATGGGGATAATAAAATTTTCAAAATCGCCTGTGGCGCCAACAGCACTGATTACAATTGGACCGAAGTCTTGATGCGTGAAGCGACCAAATATATGGATGGCATCAGTCTTCATTACTACACGATTCCTACTGGTGTCTGGAAGGATAAAGGCTCAGCAACCGATTTTACGGAACAAGAATGGTTTTCAACTCTAGAGAAGACGCTTTACATGGATGAACTCATTACACGTCATTCCGAAATTATGAATACCTATGATCCTGACAAAAGAGTGGCCTTAATCGTGGACGAATGGGGCACATGGTACAATGTAGAGCCTGGCACGAATCCTGGCTTCCTCTATCAACAAAATACCATTCGCGACGCACTCATCGCTGGCATTAATTTAAACCTTTTCCATCAACACAGTGATCGTGTTCGTATGGCCAATATCGCTCAAGTCGTGAATGTGTTGCAATCGGTTATCCTTACAGAGGGTGCTGACATGCTGCTTACACCTACATATCATGTCTTCGACATGTACAAAGTGCATCAAGATGCTAGCCACATTGCGGTAGAAACAGACAGCCCGTCCTATACGATGGATGGCAAACAAATCAACCAACTTAGCGCATCCGCATCACGAAATGCAGATAATCAATTGCATATTTCTCTTTGTAATTTGCACCATGCCGAGCCGCTTGAGGTTCAATGCGATATTATAGGTACACTTTCGGGAACCATCTCAGGTTTAGTAATCACATCCGATACGCTGCAAGCGCATAATACCTTCGAGGATCCAGATAACGTGAAGTCACAACCTTTTACCGATTATCGAGTTGAAAATGACGTGCTGCTCGTTACCCTTCCTGCTCGCTCTGTGGTCACACTTTGTCTTACCTAGGAGCGCTTTAAGATGGATCATTTAGCTGAAAATAGAACAGATGTCGGATCAGATTGCAAAGGGTGTTCAGCCTCTGTTCACGTAACACCCGAAGAAATCGCCAAGCTTTTCGGTGAAACACTACGCGTGCGGAACTTGAAGCTGACGACCGAGGCGGAATATGACCGACGCATCGCGGTCTGCACAAGCTGCAGCGACTATCAATTGGGCACAACTTGCCGCCACTGCGGCTGTTTGATGGGCGTGAAGGCGAAGCTCAGCAGCGCTCGTTGCCCTTCTCCACACGGGAGTAAATGGTAGACACCTACAGGTATGCATAAACCAAAAGAACGCTTTCCCTACGAGATGCGGGAAAGCGTTCTTTTTACTTGCGGCTGTACAATAACGGATTCAGCTCAGAAGCAGCTAGTTCACCAGGCTGTTGGCCAGGAAACCACCGTTTCAAATCACTCTCACGCGCTTTACTATCCGGCTCAGCAATTCGCAAGCCATCCGCATAATAAATGACCGTCATGACTTTACGCATCGTATCCGTCGGATTGCCAGGCGCGCTATGCAGCGTCCAACCCGCATGGAACGTGGCATCCCCTGCTTCCATCGCGCCGTGAGACTTGGTCTCAATGCCCTTACCTTCGATATAACCCGCAAGTGTGCGATGGGATTCGTCCGAAATGACCATCTTATTTATATAACCCATGAGATGGGATTGCGAAGCAAAGGTCATCGAACCGATCGCTTCAGATATCGGTACAAGCGGCATCCACATCGTAATCGTTTTATCCGTATCGAGCGGCCAATAAATTTGATCTTGATGCCAAGGGGTATGACCGCCATAAGGCTCCTTATACAAAGCTTGATCATGGTACATACGTACGCCATCAACACCCATTAAATCGGCAGCAATTTTGGCAAAACGCTTCGCAAAAACGAACCGGCGAACCGCTTCACTTTGTTCCCACAAGTTCGAGATTTGAATAAACGCCTTCCCATACGTATCACGCTGTTCAAGCGGTTTATCTTGGTTATTCAAGGTCTTCACCAAGTTGGAAATGATCGGCTCATAGACGTTAATCTCAGCCTCGTTTGCTACCCCGCGAAGAACAATATGCCCATTGCGTTGGTAGCTTTCCTGCTGCTCTTGCGACAACCTGTAACTGTCTTCTAACAACGGCAAATCATTAACTTGGTTCGATTCAAGATTACTCATGTGCTATGCACCTCAACTTGTCTATTTATAGCTTCATTATACGACCCTGTTCCCAAATAATCTTTGTCAAACAAGGTTATTGATTTGTCAAAAACAACTGGAAAACAAGTGACATCATGCACTACAATAAGAGGTGAGCGCGGAATGCTAAGGCAGTCATATTGATTTTCCACATATCAGTTCAGTAAGAGGTGTTCTTCTATGTATAATGAATTATCTCACACGCATCCCATCGTCCCCTTTATCAGGGAATGTGACTTTGCGGTCCGCAAGCCTTGGAACAATCCCGAGCGCAGACTCTTGGACTATCTATTGGTGTACATACAAGAAGGCACTTGCTGTTTCTGGGTCAATCATCAGAAATATATGTTCTACCCAGGTCAATTCTGCCTCGTCCAGCCAGGCAGCCTGCTTTCATTAGAGGGACTGACAAGCACCGTCACGCCTTATCTCCATTTTGATATCGCCTACAATCCCGAACGGGAAGCCAGCTTCCCTACAAGACCAGGTCAAATTGATCTAACCGCATACAACCATCTGATGCAGCCAACAATTCATGATCTTTTCGGTATAAAAGTTCCCGTTCATGTAGAAGCGCAGAACCCAGCTCTTATGAAAGAAAAGCTCTTGCAAACCATTGAACTTGTCAATGTCCAAGATCCGTTTACACAGCTGAGAACACAGCAGCTTATGTTGGAAATCATCCTTTCTATTTTAGAACCCTATCAGCGCGATGTACCCGTACCAGCTCCAACCTTAAACTGGATCACCTCTTATTTCTCTAATCATTTAAGTGACCCCCTCTCCGTAGAGGCCATGGCTGATCGGGCCAATCTATCTGTTTCTAGATTCAGTTTCCTCTTCAAGCAACGCTACGGGACTTCTCCGTACCAATATTTATTGCAAATGCGTATTCACCATGCAAAAGAATTACTTACGAATACAGAGCTCAACCATGAATCCATTTCGGACTATTGCGGGTTTGCGGATTTACATCATTTTTCTAAAATATTCAAACAACGCACAGGCACATCGCCCGGCGAGCATCGGAAAACAACCAAAAATCCCTCCAACCGATAATGTGCATCGGAAGAAGGGATTTTTCATGTCGTTAACTATTTCCTAGGCATGGGAGGACGTTATCAGTCTTAGTCGAAATACACAGCTTTACCCGTACGTGCTGACTCGTAAATCGCTTCAAGAATTTCGGAAACGACACACGCTTGCTCAGGTGTAACAACTGGATCTGTGTCATTCTCAATCGCTTGAATCCATAATTTCATTTCTAGATCTGATGCAACCTCAGCCTTACCATCATAGAAAGCTACCCCGCCCGCTTTCAGTTCCACTTCTGTCGTGAACAAGCGACTGTGCTTCTCACCGTTAATGCGCAGGCCGCCTTTCATATCAGCGCCGCCTTCCGTGCCGGAGAGCGTACATTTCGCTTCGTCCACTTCAAGCGTATTTAAAGCCCAGCTGGATTCAAGGATAATCGTTGCGCCATTTTTCATCGTAATCATACCAAATGCAGAATCTTCCACCGTGAATTTGGCTGGATCCCAAGGACCCCAAGCATTTGCCGCGTTCTCACGTTGGGAAAGCTTGTGATAGGAAGTACCCAAAACAACGGCCGGCTCATAGTTATTCATCATCCACATCGTCAAATCGAGCGCATGTGTACCGATATCGATCAACGGGCCTCCGCCTTGTTTTTCTTCATCGAGGAACACGCCCCATGTAGGTACAGCGCGGCGGCGAATGGCATGTGCCTTTGCGAAATAAATCTCGCCTAGCTCACCTTCCGAGCAAAGTTTATGTAAATGCTGGCTGTCGCCGCGGAAACGATTGTTATAACCGACCGTTAGCTTTTTGCCAGTACGTTTAGCCGCTTCAACCATTCGTCTAGCGTCAACTGCTGTCTTCGCCATTGGTTTCTCTGACATCACATGCTTGCCAGCTTCCAAAGCGGCAATCGTAATTTCCGCATGGGAGTCATTCGGTGTACATACATGAACGATATCGATGGTGCTATCTTTCAATACCTCGCGATAATCTTCATAGACGCGTGCTTCTCCTTTACCGAACTTCGCAGCAGCTTCCTCTGCTCTCTCGGAAACGATATCACAGAATGCTACCATTTCTACATTGTCCAATTTGCTAAGGCTAGGCATGTGCTTGCCATTGGCAATCCCCCCACACCCAATAATCGCGATCCGATATGTCGTTGACATGATGATCCTCCTCTATAATGATCCTGCAAATTCCTCTTAAGTTAGCAGTCATATGTATACACTAATTATACCCAATACCACCGCTAAAAAAATTCCCGATTTTGCGAAGATTGTATGCGATTGTGTTATCTGCTAAGCAAATCCGCCAAACAGAAAAAAAGCATGGCCGCTGTCTACCCAGCATCCATGCTACTTACTTTTTAATCGAACTCGCAATGAGCTTGTACCCAACGCCGCGAATCGAATCAATTTGAACGGACTGTTGATTCATTTCCAGCTTTTTGCGTAAGGAACTCACATGCACATCCACCGTGCGCTGACCCCCGATATAGTCGAAGCCCCAAACGATATTCATGAGGTCATCACGGGTAACAACCACACCTGGACGTTGAACAAGATACAGCAAAACCTCAAACTCCTTAGGACGCAACGGAATCGACTCGCCGTTCAACACGACCTCATATTTCTCTGGATAAATACGAAGTTCTCCCGCCTGAATGACTTTCTCATTCGATTTGGCGATATCCGCAGCGGCTTCATCTGATTGTGTACGCCGCAGAACAGCAGCCACACGAGCCAGCAGCTCGGCCACCCCAAATGGCTTCGTAATATAATCATCAGCCCCGTGCTTCAAGCCCTGTACGACCTCATCTTCGGCATTTCGAGCCGTTAGGATGATGACAGGCGTACGATTTCCTTTCTGTCTAAGCTTAGCCAGCACCTCAAAGCCGCTTAGTCCAGGGAGCATAATATCCAAAATAATTAAATCATAAGACTGCTGAAGCGCCTCTTGCAGGCCGTCCCCACCATGATCGATTACCTTCGTGTCATAGCCTTCTTGCGAGAGATTATAGGATAATAACCGAGCCAACGTCGGCTCATCTTCAATAACTAGTATCTTCTGTGCCATGGGATCCCTCGCATTTACAGTTTATTAACATTGCACTACTTGAGTGTATCACACAAATGTAAAGGCATTGTAAAGGCTTCATCATCGCTGTGTAAATCCGTAACAAAGATCAACCCATTTCAATGAATCACAGGTAATTCAATAATAAATTTCGTACCTACCCCAACTTCACTTTCGACGCGAATCGTTCCTTTATGCAGCTCCACGAGATGCTTTACGATCGATAACCCGAGTCCGGTTCCGCCTGAGCTTCGGGATCGCGCTTTATCCACTCGATAAAACCGTTCGAAAATACGCGGTAAATCCTTCTTCGGTATCCCCATTCCCGTATCCGAAACAATGATTCGCAGTCGTTCATAATCCCCGTCAACATTGGTCTCTAATGGCTCTACACGAAGCCTGACTTTACCGCCATCTTGCGTATAGGCGATACCATTGGATAGCAAATTGATGATGATTTGGCGCAATCGATCCTCATCTGCTTCGATATACATATCATCTTCTACCGTCATGCTGAGCTCAATATGCTTCTTCTCTGCTTCTTTCCTCAATACACTAAGCGATCTCTCCAGAAATTCCGGCAAATAGACGGGCGAGAAATTCATCGGAATCCGCTTGGATTCAATCTTGGAAAGCTCCAGAATATCCCCAATCAATCGGTTCAACCGCTCACTCTCATCAAAAATGATTTGCAGAAACGACACTGCCGTTTCCTTATCATTCAGCGCGCCCGCCAGCAGCGTCTCGGCAAAGCCCTTAACTGCCGCAATCGGCGTCTTCAGCTCATGCGAGACATTGGCAACGAACTCACTGCGCATTCGCTCTAATCGTCGAACCGCCGTGATATCATGCAGCACGATGAGCACGCCCGACCATTCTTCATCCTCATGCGCGATGGGACTCAAATGGATATCCAATATACGTTCGGCAGGATAATAGAACATCATCTCATCAGAGATCGGTTCCTGAAGCTCGATGCATTCTTGGATCATTTTCGTAAAATCATATTGCTGCTTCGCTTCATTATATTTCTTTCCTAACAGCTCCTGAGAAGAAAATCCCAGAATCGCTTCAGCTGAAGGATTGAGCAGCATAATCCGCTCTTCGCGGTCAATCATCATGATGCCGCTCATCATATTTTCCATGACGCCTTGGAGTCTGCGTTCATTTTCCTGAATCCGCGCCATTTGCCCCTGCAAGCTTTCAGACATTCGATTAATCGCCTGCCCAAGCTGCCCAACTTCATTATTACTATAAGCTGGAACACGAGATTCATAATTCAAATTGGTGATTTGCTGCGCCACTTTGGTCATTCGCTCGATTGGCCGTGTAATCCCTTTGGCAATTCGATAACTGACGATACCTGCAATGACGAATAGAATCGCTAGTCCAGAAATAAGGAAATACCATAAGCTGCGAATGGATTTATCTACTTGCTCTAAGCTCAACGAAATACGTAAATACCCAATTGTCACTTTGGCTTCATTTTTAACGGGAATGGCGGCATACAGCATATTCTCTTTCAGCGTATCACTGTAACGTGTCGTGTAACCGACCCCATTTTTCGCTGCAGTTGCAATTTCTGGTCTTGTTAAATGATTGTCCATTTGCTCTGGCAGTTGATCGGAGTCACCGAGCACTTTACCGTCAGCACGCACATACGTCAATCGCTCGCCCGTTGCGCTCTTCAGTCGATGAGCCTGAGCAGAGTAATACTTAAACAACTCGGCATCCGTCCCTTGATAATCCCATACGCCGCTTGAGGCAATCACATTTAGCTCTCGTTCCATATTTTCTTGTAATGAATTCACATGAGAGCTCTCGAGAACCTTCGCCATGAAAATACCGGCAACCAACATCGAGCATCCAATTAATAAGATTAAAATAAGGGTTAGCTTTGCACGAAATTTGGTCATGGATGCGTAAACCTCCAACAGGGGTATATGCCGTTTTATTCCAAAAAAAAGAAAAAGGGCTACTCTAAATAGTAACCCTAATTTCTATAGATAATCCAGTATTTTTTTTGTAAATGTTATTTAAACACTGGCTCTTTCAGCGCAGCCAGCTTCTCTAACGAATTCTTCTCTACATCTGCATGCAGACTGTTGCCGTGTGAATCCATCGTTACAATCGCAGCGAAGCCTTCTGTTTCTAGATGCCACATCGCTTCTGGAATACCGAATTCCAGATAGTCAACGCCTTCAACCTTTTTAAAGCATTGTGCATAGTATTGTGCTGCTCCACCGATCGCATTCAAGTAGACGCCGCCGTGATCTTTCAACGCTGCTAGCGTTTTAGGACCCATGCCGCCTTTACCGATCACCGCGCGAATACCGAACTTTTTAATAATATCGCCTTGATATGGCTCCTCACGAATACTCGTTGTTGGTCCAGCCGCTTTCACGTGCCACTCACCCGCATCATCCTTGGCCATTACCGGCCCACAATGATAAATAGCCGCTCCGTTCAGATCGATTGGCGCATCGTGATCCATCAAATATTTGTGCAGGGCATCGCGTCCTGTGTGCATCGTTCCGTTAATAACGACCACATCACCGACCTTCAAGCTGCGAATTTGCTCTTCCGAAATCGGAGTCGTCAACACGATCTCGCGACGCTCTTCTTGCGGTGTGTTTCTAGCTTCTTCTGCACTTGCTTCGAAAGCCTCTTGGAACGAAACCTCAATACCTCTTGGGTAAGACCAGCCGTTGATTTCGCCTGTTTCGGCATTCAAAATCACGCCTTGACGACGGAACGCCCAACAGTTGTACGCTACAGAAACGAAGAAGCTAGCTGGTAAACGGTTCATCACGCCAACTTTACAACCAAGTAAGGTCACTTGACCGCCAAAGCCCATCGTGCCGATTCCTAACGTATTCGCGTGCTCCATCACATATTCTTCAACCTTGCGAAGGTCTGGATGCGGGTTCACATCGTCTACACGACGGAACAATTGATGCTTAGCAAGCTCGTAACCGCTTGTCCGGTCGCCGCCGATCCCAACACCGATAAAGCCTGCGCTGCAGCCTTGACCTTGCGCTTGATATACCGCATGCATCACACATTTGCGAATGCCGTCAAGGTCACGACCTGCTTTGCCTACGCCTTCAAGATCAGCTGGCAGGCTGTATTGAATATTTTTGTTCTCGCAGCCGCCGCCTTTGAGAATGAGCTTCACTTCAACATCATCACGTTCCCATTGCTCGAAATGGACGACTGGTGTACCAGGTCCGAGGTTATCCCCGCTATTAGCACCTGTAAGCGAATCGACGGAATTCGTACGAAGTTTCGAAGCTTTCGTCGCATTAGCAACCGCCTCAAGGATGTGTTTCTTCATAATAATTTGGTTTGCCCCAACCGGACAGTGTATAATAAACGTTGGCATTCCTGTATCCTGACAAATCGGGGATACATTCGTTTCCGCCATGTGAATGTTATCGGCAATTCTGGATAGAGATAATGCGGAACGCGTGCCATTATCCTCTTTAATTTGCGCGGCTTGTACCGCACGACGAACATCACCAGGAAGATTCGTAGATGTTTCCACAATTAAATCATAAACACTTTGATAAAAATGTTGCATAACGCTGTCTATCTCCTCTCAATTACCCGCATAATCTTAAAGAATACAAACCATTATACCATACCTCATAGGAACAGTTCGACGGTTCTTGTGAGCAAAACAAGGAGATTCGCTGACATGTACAAAAGAATCGCAATTTCGATTCTCGTTAGTCTCATTGGGCTCACGCTCTTGCTGACACCTCTGCAGGCTGAACGGTCCGAAACCGTCTACTACCAAGATCAGGTTGCCGTCCTGATGTATCATCACATCCATGACACGGATACAAGCTCAAGTACGATCACAAGTGCCCTGTTTCAAAATCAGTTAGAGTCGCTGCTCAGCAAAGGCTATCATTTCATTTCTTTAGATGAGTTTAAAATGTACATGGCTGGCGCAACGGTTCCATCGAACGCCGTTCTGGTTACCTTTGATGACGGGTATCAAAGTTTTTTTACAGGGGCTTATCCCATTCTCAAAAGCTTACGCATCCCCGCCGTCAACTTCGTTATCACGACGGATTTAGCGAACCCCTTGGCCTCTTATATACCATCGATGTCCAAGGAGCAGATCAGTGAAATGACGCATGCGACGAATTTCATCGATATCGGCTGCCACACAGACAACCTTCACCACAAGCTTCCGAGTGGGGAAGCCGCGCTTGTGGGCAGACTCGACGGCGATGCCGCTGATGTTTACCAGCAGCGCGTGTTCTCCGATGCGCAAGCCTGCATAGGCAAGCTTGCTGGGCTCACGGATAATAAGCCGCTCGACGCGATGGCGTACCCGTTCGGCATCACGTCACCTGCGGCGACGGAGCAAGTGGCGAAGGCGGGCATCCGCTATGCCTTCACGATCTCGCCCGAGATGGCGACGCGCAGCGCCGATCGCCTGTTGATCCCGCGGATCAACGCGGGCAGCCCCGGCATCACGCCGGAGCTGCTGCAGCGCTCGATCCAGCGCCGGGTTACGGCGCAGCCGGGCAGCGCGCCGCTGCGCGTGGACGCGGCCGCTGCTGCCGCGCAGCTCGGCGGCAGCGCCACTGCGGAAGGCGGAGAGCTTCGCCTCCGCCTCGGGCAAGAGGCATTCACCCTGCAGGTGAATGCGAAAAAAGCGACGCGCGGCGACAGCGCGCGCGTCCGGCTGCGGCAGCCCGTGCTGCGTGAGCACGGGCAGATCACGATCGCGCTTGACGATCTGCAAGCGCTGATCGGGCAGCTGCTCGTCTACACCCCGGCCACCGGTAAGGTGGCTGTTCGGGTGGCGCCGAGCGTGAAGTAGCCCTTGCGAGCGGGACGTGTTACTCGGCCCATCAATTCAAACATGAAGGAGCTTAGCCCCATGAATCATCACTTTTTCGCTTACTTATATCGACTCAAATATATCGATCGCTGGAGCCTTATGTGGAACATGCGCCGCGAGAACGTCGCCGAGCATTCCTTCTACGTAGCCTCCATTGCACATATGCTGTGCACCATCTCTAACGAAGTCTATGGCGGGAATGTACCGACCGACCGCGTCGTCTCCATTGCGTTGTTCCACGATGCTTCCGAAGTGCTGACGGGTGACATCCCTCAGCCTGTGAAGCACAACAACGAGCAAATTCTGCGCAATTTCCGTGAAATCGAAGATGTCGCGGTTGAGCGCCTGATTGGTACGATTCCCCCAGCACTCAGCAGCATCTACCGCGGGCTCATTCAAGATCCTGACCCTGAGCTCTACCGCTGGGTGAAGGCCGCTGATCTAATCGAAGCCTATATCAAATGCCTAACCGAGCTCTCCACCGGCAATCGTGAGTTCGTCGTGGCGAAGCAACAAGTGCTAGACAGTTTAAAGAAGATGAATATGCCTGAAGTAGACTACTTCCTCCAGCACATGAGTGCTTCCTTCGAGAAAACATTAGATGAAATTACGCTAGACATCGCAGATCCGGATCCTAGCTAGTTAACTAACCCAGCATCAAACCTGAGTCAATTCCGTCCCTATGTGGCTCCTCAACCTGAGAAAGGAGCCACAACAGTCTCTGGACGCAACAAGTCTAACCCCAAAATAACTGGAAAAACTCCAGCTTTTTTCTCGCTTTCCACCCATAAATTTGTAATAGATGGATTTCATGTAGTTAATTTTCTCCATTTTCATCACTTGAGGCGAAAAGCTCGACAATACCTGTAGAAAATCCATCTATTTCTCATTTCCCTGCGATTTTCCCGATTTTAACTGGAGGAAATCCATTTATTCGGTGAGAACCGAAGAATCCCACAACGATCGCAAACAAGCATAAAAAGAACCTCTTACTCCACACATTAGTGGGAATAAGAGGTTCTTTCGCGTACCCGTTCGAAGTTGTTCCTATGATTCAAAAATTTGACGATTTGTCATGATAAAAACAGCAACGACAACCGCTACCGCACCGATCCAGCTGAACACTTTGATTTTCGCAGCATCAGTAACAATGCTCTTGCCTGCAGCACTGTTCGCTCTCAGCTTTTTGATTCTGCTGCCGAGCATGCCAGTAACAGCCCCAACAATAACTAACAGAACCACGGAAAGTATCATCCACAATGCAGACGGATCAACTTCACTGATCATCGCGCCTCCGGATATGAAAGTAACAATCAAAGAAAATTGGCCAATTCGGTTAATCGTAGATAGCAATCCCATGAAGCTTTCTTGTCCAGCGCCAGATAAGCTAGCAGCTCGTCCCACAATGAAAGGGAAAACAACATAAGAGCCAAGCAATAGAGCACTTATTACATGTAAAAAAATCATAACATGGTACATTGAGTCGACCTCCGCAATTTTAATTAGAATCGTTCTCTTTTAGTATACAGAATCGGATTGAACGTAACAAGAAAGCGATGTCATCTTATGAGCAAATTCACCATATCTCCATAAAAATGTGACCATTTATGCAGAAACAACGCCTAATCTTCCATAAAAAATTCACAAAAAAAGGACCAACCCCCTAATGGAGGCTAGCCCTTTATTTTATAACAATTAACCCGCTACAACTTTTATAACATTGCGTACGGATTCAGCTGTTTTATCCAGTGCTGTTCGTTCAGCTTCTGTCAATTCGATATCCATAATTTTCTCAATACCGTTAGCGCCAAGAACTGTAAGAACACCCATGAACAGATTATCATAACCATACTCGCCTTCAAGAAGTGCGATTGTAGGAATGATACGTTTTTTATCTTTAAGTATTGCTTCAGTCATCTGCACAAGGGAAGCTGCTGGTGCGTAGTATGCACTACCGTTACCAAGCAAGTTAACAATTTCTCCGCCGCCAGTACGTGTACGTTGAACGATAGCTTCAATGCGATCAGCTGAGATTAGCTTCTCGATTGGCACCCCGCCAGCGTATGTGTAACGTACGAGAGGAACCATGTCATCGCCGTGTCCGCCAATTACAACCCCTTTAACATCCTCAACGGATACGTTCAACTCTTGGGAGATGAATGTTAGGTAACGAGCTGTGTCAAGGACACCGGATTGACCGATGACGCGATTTTTAGGGAAACCAAGTGCTTGGTAAGCTACGTAAGTCATGGCATCAACGGGGTTACTCAAAATGATCACGATGGAATCAGGAGCAACTTCTCTTACGTTCTCACAAACGGATTTCACGATACCCGCATTTGTGTTAACGAGATCGTCGCGGCTCATCCCCGGTTTACGAGCAATCCCTGCCGTGATGATGACAATATCGGAACCAGCTGCATCCGCATAGTTGGATGTACCTGTAATTTGAGCGTCATAGCCTTGCACTGGACCTGCTTCGAGCATGTCTAGCGCTTTACCCTTCGTAGGGTTTTCTAATTGCGGAATGTCGAGTAGAACAATGTCACCAAGTTCTTTTTGAGCTAGCATTAGAGCAGTAGTAGCACCTGTGAAACCCGCGCCAACAACGGTAATTTTATTACGACGAATAGCCATTTAAAATATACCTCCTCATATTTAGTCTAACTCAACTATAGGTAAGAATTAAGCCATGTTTTTGATGATTTCGTTCGCGAACTCAGAGCACTTAATTTCTTTCGCGCCGTCCATCAAACGTGCAAAGTCATAAGTAACGGTTTTGTTGTTGATGGATGTTTCCAAACCTTTGTAGATCAGATCAGCAGCTTCCAACCAACCAAGGTGCTCAAGCAACATAACGCCGGAAAGGATTACGGAACCTGGGTTAACAACATCAAGACCAGCATATTTAGGAGCTGTACCGTGCGTTGCTTCGAAGATTGCGTGACCAGTCAAATAGTTGATGTTAGCTCCTGGAGCGATACCGATACCGCCAACTTGTGCAGCTAGTGCATCAGACAGGTAGTCACCGTTCAAGTTCAATGTAGCGATAACGTCGAAATCAGTAGGACGAGTCAAAACTTGTTGAAGCGCGATGTCAGCAATCGCATCTTTTACGATGATTTTGCCAGCAGCTTCAGCGTCTTTTTGAGCTTTGTTCGCTGCTTCAGCGCCTTCTGCTTCTTTGATGCGATCGTACTGTGCCCATGTAAATGTTTTATCTGCATATTCACGCTCAGCCAACTCGTAACCCCAGTTTTTGAACGCGCCTTCTGTGAACTTCATGATGTTACCTTTGTGTACCAATGTTAATGTTTTACGGCCATGCTTGATTGCGTACTCGATTGCAGCGCGAACCAAACGCTCTGTACCTTCGGAGGATACTGGTTTAACACCGATACCTGAAGTTTCTGGGAAACGGATTTTGTTAACGCCCATTTCGTTTTGCAAGAAGGAGATTACTTTCTTAACTGCTTCGGAACCAGCTTCCCACTCGATACCAGCGTAGATGTCTTCTGTGTTTTCACGGAAGATAACCATGTCAACTAGCTCAGGACGTTTAACTGGGGATGGAACGCCGTCGAAGTAACGAACTGGACGGGAACATACGTAAAGATCAAGCTCTTGACGAAGTGCCACGTTCAGGGAACGGATACCGCCACCGATTGGTGTAGTAAGAGGTCCTTTGATAGACACGATGTATTCACGCATAGCTGTCAAAGTATCGTTCGGCAACCAGCTGTTGAATTTGTTGAATGCTTTCTCACCAGCAAATACTTCGTACCAAGCGATTTTTTTCTCGCCTTTGTATGCTTTCTCAACTGCTGCATCTAGTACGCGTACGGAAGCTGCCCAGATGTCAGGACCTGTACCGTCACCCTCGATGAAAGGGATAATTGGATTGTTAGGAACTTGAAGTACACCGTTTTCGATCGTGATTTTTTGACCTTCTGTTGGTAGATCGTAAGTTTCGAATTGTGGCATGATGATTATTTCCTCCTCAAATTTGTCTAAAATAGTTTCATCTATATGATGTGCATAGCTATAGGCACACAAAAAGTGACGGGAGTTACAGTACTCCCCCAGACTAGCTGGGCCCAGTACCGAACTGCCCGCACCTTAAGCTTGAAGCACTAACAATTAGCGTTGGCTAATTGGGATATATTTTTGGTTAACTGGACCTGTGTACTCTGCGCGAGGACGGATCAAGCGGTTGTTCTCGTACTGCTCAAGGATATGAGCTGCCCAACCGGATGTACGGCTGATCGCGAAGATTGGCGTGAACAAGTCGCGCGGGATTTCCAATGTTGTGTATACGGATGCCGAGTAGAAGTCTACGTTTGGTTTCAAACCTTTAAGGCCTGTTACCAATTCGTCTGCTTTAATGGACATTTCGTACCATTTCAAGTTGCCTGTCAATTTACCAAGCTCATAAGACATTTTTTGCAAGTGCTTCGCACGAGGATCGCCGTTTTTGTATACGCGGTGACCAAAGCCCATGATTTTGTCTTTGCGCTCTAATTTATCGTTAATGTAAGGAACAACATTCTCAACAGTACCGATCTCTTCAAGCATGACCATAACCGCTTCGTTCGCGCCACCGTGAAGTGGTCCTTTAAGCGCGCCGATTGCGGAAGTGATACCGGAGTAGATGTCTGTAAGTGTTGCTACCGTAACACGCGCTGCGAAAGTGGATGCATTCAACTCGTGGTCAGCATGAAGTACCAATGCTTTGTCCAACGCTTCGATTGCAACTTTATCCGGCTCGTTTCCTGTTAGTTGGAACAAGAAGTTAGCGGCTACAGAAGAATATCCTGGGGAAGCTACTGGCTCTTTGCCTTCACGAATACGTGCGAAAGCTGCGATGATACCAGGAATTTGTGCTTGCAGCTTGATCGCTTTACGCACATTGGATTCCATACTAGCATCATTTGCTTCTGCATCATACAGGGCAAGTGCAGAAACCGCTGTACGAAGAGCTGCCATCGAATTCACATCTTTGGGGAATGTACGAATGAGGTCAATTACCGCATCTGGTACTTTACTGTATGAGTTCAGGTCGCTTTGTAATTTCTCAAGCTCAGCTTGTTTAGGCAATTTACCGAACCAAAGTAAATAAATAATTTCTTCAAATGTCGCATTTTCTGCGAGGTCATCAATATCAATCCCGCGATACGTAAGCACGCCATCTACAATGGAGCTGATCGACGAGGTTGTGGCTACAATTCCTTCTAAACCTTTGGTTGCAGACATGAGAATCTCTCCTTAGCTACTCTATTAGCAAATTATTGCTGTTTCTACTCTTAATAATAAAGTATTTTACTTGGTAAGTGAACAAATGGGGTCATAGAAGTTCATTATCACTACCATAGAAATTCTTTTTGGCGGAATTTTCACACCATTTTCCATACACAGTTTCCAAACACACGATACAAGTTTTTGTTAATTTCCCCGAATTATTCAGTGGGCGCGGAAAAATTTGTAGACATAGTGCGAGATTGATACAATGTAACCAATGAATCCGTGAATTGAGTTAAAAAGGAGCGACACTATGAGCAACCACGCAACGAGGATTGGCATCGTCGATATCGGATCCAACTCCATCCGACTTGTCATTTATGAAATTAATGCCCAAGGAGCTTATCGCGTCGTGAGTGAGCATAAAGATTCCGCAAGACTTAGCGAACGTATGGGTCAAGATGGCATCTTACATAGCAAGGATATTAATTCAATAGTTCCTATCTTAACCCATTATGCCATGTTATGCCAGTCTCAAGCAGTTACAACCGTTCGAGCCGTTGCAACAGCAGCCGTTCGGAACGCTGCCAACACCGCGGATATCGTACGCGTCCTTGAGGAACAAACCGGGCTCCGCATTGAGGTATTGAGCGGTTTTGAGGAAGCGCGCTTTGGTTATCTCGGGGTCATTAACTCCATGGATATTCGCGATGGCATGATCATTGATATCGGTGGCGGAAGCACAGAGGTCTCTTTATTAAAGGATAGGGAATTGGTACACAGTGTCTCATTTCCATTCGGAGCAGTGAATACCACTCGCCAATATATGAAGGGCGCTAATCTAACGGATCAGGAGATTACCGATATTCGTAAGATGGTAATTGAGGCGATTGCCTCGCAGCCTTGGATTTCGACTTCACCTGATCTTCCCATGGTTGGTTTAGGAGGTACGATCCGTACACTGGGAAAAATGAGCCGTAAGCGTAATAAATATCCGCTCCAGCTTGCTCATAATTATGTCCTGAAGTCTGGTGAGATTCAGGAATTTTCAAATCTTTTATCCTCGTTGCCCATAGAAAAAAGAAAGAAAGTCGATGGCCTCGCCAAAGAGCGAGTCGATATCATGGTGCCTGGATTACTTATTCTAGAGACGATTTTCGAAGCAGCGAAATCCTCTGCCTGTCTGATTAGCGGCTCTGGTTTACGCGATGGTCTCTTCTTTGAAACCTATAATCCTAAGCAACCCTTTAAAGATAATGTTTTGGAAGCTAGCATCCAGAACGTCCTAACACTCCACCCGAATGCTGCTGTCAAGCATGTCCGGCATGTCGATACTTTTGCCATGCAGTTGTATGATGCGCTTGCTCCATCCACAGATTTTGAAGCCCGCGGCAGACTGCTGCTGCACACAGCTGCTCTATTGTACCGAATTGGTGTTAGTGTTCATTTCTACCAATACCTCAAGCACACGGAATATATGATCCAAGAAGCTCATATTGACGGCCTAAGCCATCGTGAGATTGTCATTGCTTCACTTATCGCAACTTTCAAAACAAAAAATCGGACCCAGCAGCAGGCTCTTACGTACAAGGACCTATTACTGGAATCCGATTGGGTCTTAATCATTAAGCTCGGTGCTATCCTTAAGCTTGCCATTGCGATGGATGTTAGTGAGACACAGCCTATTCAAGAGGTCATCAGTATTCAGCGCAGTGAAACATCGATAAGCTTCAAATTGCTTTGTGGGCACAACCCGTATTTGGAGCTCAGGGAGTTGACTGCATTCTCCAAAGATTTCGAAAAAATCTGGGGACTCAAGCTTACGACTCAAGCCGGAGTTTCTTCCATGAAGTAATCCGCATCGCCTCGAACTGGCTCCGATAAGGGGTCAGTTCATTTTTTATACGTGTGTACATTCCATTGGACATGAGCTCTCTCGCTTTGACGTTATCGTGGAGCGTCACGTTCAGAATATGAATCATCATTTTCTTCATTTCGCGGTCCAGAACCGGACACATCAACTCAATTCGCCGCGTTAAATTGCGCGTCATCCAATCTGCCGAGGATAGATAGACATCGACATGCCCGCCATTTTCGAAATAGTAGATCCGTGAATGCTCTAGAAACCGGTCTACAATACTCCGTACCGTAATATTCTCACTTAGACCAGGAACACCTGGCCGCAAGCAGCATACCCCGCGAATAATGAGTTCGATCTTCACGCCAGCCTGTGACGCAGCGTATAACGCATCCACCATCTCTTGATTAGACAAGGAGTTCATTTTCGCAATAATCTGTGCAGGTCGACCAGCTCTGGCATGCGCAGATTCACGAGCAATAAGCTCGAACAACTTATCTTTCAAATCCGTTGGAGCTACGGCGAAGGATTGCCAGTCATGAGGTGCCGAATACCCTGTAATTTCGTTGAAAAGCGCCGATGCGTCCTCGCCAATGACACTGTTTGAGGTGAACAAACCAACGTCGGTATATAACCGGGCCGTACTGTCATTATAATTACCTGTACCGACATGAATATATCGACGAAGGGTATTTTCCTCCTGTCGCACGACAAGCGTGATTTTCGCATGAGTTTTGAGTCCCACTAGCCCGTATACCACGTGACAACCTGATTTTTCAAGCATTCTAGCCCAAGCAATATTCCGCTCTTCATCGAATCTAGCCTTCAGCTCAACAACTACCGTCACCTGTTTACCTGATTCTGCCGCTCTAGCCAATGCCTGAATAATCGGCGATTTACCACTCGCTCTGTAGAGTGTCATCTTAATGGCCAATACATGCGGATCATAAGCGGCATGGACGATGAAGTCCGTTACGGCGTCAAAAGTCTCGTACGGGTGATGAACGAGTACATCCTTCGTTTTAAGAATATTGAAAAAGTCAGCCGAATCAGCTGAATCCTCAAATTCAACGGGATATTTGGCAACAATCCGCGGATAGCGAAGATTATCAAAGCCATTCAATGTGTTGGCTAACTTCATAAAGTAGGTGATGTCCAAGGGTCCATCAATCTCAAAAATTTGTTCCTCTATCTCAAACTCATCCTGCAATTGCGCTAAGGCGTAGGGATGGATCCCTTCTTGGACCTCCAACCTCACAGGAGAGCCCCAACGTCTGCGCCTAAGCTCTTTTTCGATCTCTTCCAGTAAATCCTCCGCACCTTCTTCATTGAGTGTTAAATCCGCATTTCGCGTCACACGGAAGCCATGCACGGAAATCGGTATATAGCCGCTGAAAAGAGACTGAATATGGTGCTCGATTAATTCTTCAAGTAGTATGAATTCGGTTTTTTTACTATTCGAACGCGTAGGTACAGGAATGCAGCGTGACAAGTTGCTTGGGATTTGAACAATAGCGAAGAAAGGTTCTTCGTCCAAATCTTCGCCCTCACGAACAAGTAAAACCGCTAAATATAAAGATTGATTATGTACGAGTGGGAACGGTCTGCTTTGATCGACAGCCATCGGAGTGAGCACGGGAAAAACAATATCATGGTAGTAGGCATCCATGGCTTTCTTCTGAGACGTATTCAAATCCTCATACTCGGTAAAAACAATGCCTTCCCTCGTCAAAAGCCGCGTTACTTCACGATACGTTTTGTACTGCTCTGTCACCATTTTCGCTGTGCGTTTCATAATACGTTTAATGAGCCCTGCTGGAGTGTAACCGGTGAAATTCTTTTTGGTATAGCCAGCCTTAATTTGATCCTTGAGTCCTGCGACACGAACACTCATGAATTCATCGAGGTTGCTCGATACGATCGACAGAAATTTCACACGCTCTAGCAGTGGTGTACTCGCATCTTGCGCTTCCTCAAGCACACGCCAATTGAACTCAATCCAGCTCAAATCACGATTTAAGTACTTGGTTGAAATCTCTTTGACTTCTTTGAGTTCTTTAACTTCCTTCAGTTCTGGCTCGCGCGCAATAC
The DNA here is from genome assembly GCF_056402415.1 of Paenibacillus sp. P4_A9. Classification (NCBI taxonomy): domain Bacteria; kingdom Bacillati; phylum Bacillota; class Bacilli; order Caryophanales; family Paenibacillaceae; genus Paenibacillus; species Paenibacillus sp. P4_A9. The sequence goes on along the minus strand of NZ_JBFUHL010000009.1, from coordinate 95,066 downwards.
TCATAAATCCTCCAGTATTTTTGCATTATTAGTAATCTTGTATCTTCATTGTACTATGGGTCTTTGGAGGCGACAATCCAAATCCCTGTATTTCAATATATTAAGATTTTGTAAAGAACATGATATTTCCGTATTTATCCATGTTCATGTTACAATGAAATTGACTTGAAACAAGGAGTGATTCCTACCATGGGTATCCTAAATCCGCGACTGGTTCACCAAATTTTCAGGGGCATTTGGGTGGCGATAATTCTCACATTAGTGGCCCTTGCCTTTTACTATATCATTCCACTCATTTACCCCTTTATTTTTGGTTGGTTGATCGCACTTATGCTCAATCCGGTTGTTAATTTTTTTCAATTCAAATTAAAGCTGCCMAGATGGTTGTCTGTCACTTTATCCATGCTTTTATTCCTAGGGGCAATGGTTACTGTCATCACTTTACTTGTAGCCAATATTGTCGTGGAATTAGGCTCACTCGCAGATACGATCCAACTTCAAATCAACCGGTGGGTAGAAGAATTTAATGTGTTCATTAATTCGGTCACCTTCCAACAATGGATTGATCGTGTAAATGATTTTTTTGAAAATAATCCGAAATATCAGGAGACGGTGAACACCAATCTCTCTTCCACAGCAGGCTCAATTGCTGACGTTAGTAAATTGATCATCACCTATGTCTTTGCAGGGCTCAAAGCATTCCTGACCTCGCTCCCTAATATCGCAACGATCACGATCATTGTCATGTTGGCCACCTTTTTCATCAGTAAGGATTGGTATGGACTCATCAAACGCTATAAAGGCATCTTCTCAGACATGATTGTAAAAACAACAAAGTTGATCCGAACGGACTTGCAAAAAGCCTTGTTCGGCTATATAAGAGCTCAGTTGATTCTTGTATCACTCACTGCGCTAGTTGTGATCATCGGCTTACTTGTTCTCCGAGTTGATTATGCAATCACCATCGGCTTGCTAACTGGCTTAGCTGACTTGATGCCATATCTAGGAACAGGCGCTGTCATGGTGCCATGGATTCTCTATGTGTTCTTTGCTCAAGGTAATATCGTGCTTGGCATTGGACTTAGTGTCTTATATGGCGTTATTGTTATAGCGCGGCAAATCATGGAGCCCAAAGTATTAGCCTCTTCAGTCGGCCTAGACCCATTAGCCACGCTTATTGCGATGTTCGTTGGTTTAAAGCTATTCGGACTATTGGGACTTATCGTTGGACCTGTATCACTCATCCTCATTACCGCCTTCTACCGAGCGAGAATCTTTCATGATATCGCAGCGTACATACACAAAGGCTCGGCACCTCCGAAATAGGAGGATGACCGAGCCTTTGGTTTGACAACTTATTATCTGCGATTGATGATGTGCATGTTGCCTTTTCCGATTTGTTTGCGAATGATGGCCAGCAGCAGCACTTTGAATATCGGTCTCGTGTACGGAAAGACGAGCAGGAAACCCAAAATGTCTGTTATGAAGCCCGGCGTAATCAGCAATATCCCTCCAAGGAAAATGCAGATCCCATCCAGGATTTGCCCAGCAGGCAGTTGACCTTGCGACCACTCAAACTTCGCATATTCCATCACCTTGCGTCCCTCGCGCTTAGCAAAGTAAGCACCTAAGAAGCCGCTCGCTATGATTAACAGGAAGGTCATCCAACCTCCAACTAGATGTCCTAACATGATCAACATGGTTATTTCAATCGCAGGCACAAGAATAAATATAGCAAGAATCCAACGAAACATAGGTTTAGCCTCCTTCAGAATACTTCGCAATGAGCTGCCACAATTCTGGCGCTTCCTTCTCTATACGTACTGGCCTCCAAGAAGGATTCACCCAAACATGTCCAGATGTTCCTGTCACCATTAATTCTTCAGTGAGATCGTCATGTATTCTGCGAATTTCATAAGTAAATTGCAGGCGAACGCTGCTCATGTGTGACACCCGTGTATAGATCCCCACAAGATCATCGTAACGCGCTGGTTTTTTGAACTTGAGATCAGCTTCCGTTACAGGCAAGAGCAGGCCCATTTCCTCGATTTTACGATAGGGATAACCTAGGGATCGTATGAGCTCCGTGCGCCCAATTTCGAACCACGTTAAATAGTTGGCATGATAAACAACCCCCATTTGATCCGTTTCCTGATACCGCACACGCAGCTGATGTTGATGCCATTGTTCCTGGCTCATGTGAAAATCCTCCTGAGATACTTGGTGATTCCAGTATATCATAGGTGGGGCGTGAGCTCAGAATTTGGTGTCCCTCTAAACGCAAAAAAGAGTGAAGCAAGATCGTTCTCTCGCTTCACTCTTCGATATCACTTACAGAACGCTCGCTTGACCTGAGTAGATAACGCCTACTTCTGGGTAAATCGACACTTCTGTACCGTCTTTGATGATTTCTACTGCGTTTTCCACGCCTACGATAACTGGAATACCAAGGCTGAGTGCAACGACTGCCGCGTGTGACGTGATGCCGCCCACTTCGGTAATCAAGGCAGATGCTCTTTGAACAGCCGGCATATATTCTCTATCCGTTGATACGGTTACAAGCACAGCTCCGTCTATCATTTTCGCGTTAGCTTCTTCTGGTGTACGTGCAGTTACTACGATACCAGTAGCTGTTTGCATACCGATGCCTGTCCCTTTGGCAATCATCTCACCAACGTGATGAACTTTGATCAGGTTCGTTGTTCCAGAGCGGCCCACTGGCACGCCTGCTGTGATGACAACGATATCGCCAAGAGAAACGATACCTGTTTTGATGGAGCTTTCTACCGCTAGGTTGAACAGCTCATCTGTCGTCTTCGCTTGTTCGCCAAATACCGGAATTACACCCCAAACGAGGGATAAACGGCGAATGACTTGCTCGCTTGGCGTAACTGCGATAATCGGAGATTTCGGACGGTATTTGGAAACCATACGCGCTGTATAGCCACTTTCCGTTGCGGTCAGAATCGCTTTAGCGCCTAACTCCAATGCGGAGTTAGCTACCGCTTGCGAGATTGCTTCTGTAACCGTAACTTGTTGCGCTTGTGCTTGACGAAGGAAAATTTCTTTATATTCCAAAGCCTCTTCCGCACGCTCAGCAATACGAGCCATCGTTTCAACGGATTCAACTGGGTATTTCCCTGCTGCTGTTTCACCGGACAACATCACAGCATCCGTTCCGTCGAATACCGCATTCGCTACGTCACTTGCTTCCGCACGTGTAGGACGCGGGTTACGTTGCATGGAATCTAACATCATCGTTGCGGTAATAACCGGTTTACCTACGATGTTACATTTTTTAATCATTTGCTTTTGAACAACCGGAACATCCTCAGCCGGAATCTCAACACCAAGATCTCCACGAGCAACCATCAGACCATCGGAAACTTCAAGAATTTCGTCTAGGTTATCAACGCCTTCTTGGTTTTCGATTTTACTAATGATTTGGATATGCGAAGCATTGTGACGCTCCAGCAATTCACGAATTTCCATGACGTCGCTTGCTTTACGTACGAAAGAAGCTGCGATGAAATCTACACCTTGTTCGATCCCGAACACGATATCATTCGCATCTTTTTCTGTGATACCTGGAAGGCTGATTTTAACGCCTGGTACGTTAACGCCTTTTTTACTTTTGATCGTTCCGCCATTGACGATACGGCACTCGATCTCTGTTCCACGAATATCAACTACTGTAAGACCAATCAAACCGTCATCGATTAGAATCGTCGATCCGACTTTAACGTCGCGCGGCAGGTCTGAATACGTAACAGAGATACGGTCGATATCCCCAAGAATTTCTTCTGTAGTCAAAATAATGTGCTTGTCCTGAACAAGCTCAATTGGCTCTTCTTTTAGCTTACCTGTACGGATTTCTGGACCTTTGGTATCAAGCAAAATAGCAGCTATTTTGCCTGTCTCAGCGGATGCAGCGCGAAGGTTGCGGATACGTGCACCGTGCTCTTCAAAATCTCCGTGAGAGAAATTAAGACGAGCTACGTTCATACCCGCTTCTAGAAGCTTTTTAAGATTTTCTTGTGATTCGCTTGCTGGTCCAATGGTACAGACAATTTTCGTTTTACGCATGGTTACTGTTACCCTCCTGAGTGAATGTGAACCGACCGATATCTCTAAATTTACGGTAACGATCCTCGAGTAGCTCCTGTTCGTTCAAACTCAGCAGTTGCTGAAGCTGTTCCCAGACCGCTGATTTAATATGTTCGGCTTGCGTTGCTAAATCCCGGTGAGCGCCGCCCTTGGGCTCCGGAATAATACCATCGATAACGCCAAGTTCAAGGATATGATCGGCCGTAATTTTCATAGCTTCTGCTGCATGTAAGGCTTTAGAAGCATCTTTATAAAGAATTGAAGCCGCGCCTTCAGGACTAATAACCGAATAGATCGCATTCTCCAACATTAGCACCTTATTACCTAAACCTAACGCCAAGGCACCGCCACTGCCGCCTTCTCCGATGACAATACAGATGATCGGCACACGAAAAGAGGCCATTTCCAGCAGATTTCTGGCAATCGCTTCTCCTTGACCGCGCTCTTCCGCAGCATTCCCAGGGAACGCTCCCTTCGTATCAATAAATGTCACGATGGGACGCTTGAACTTGTTCGCTTGACGCATCATACGCAGTGCTTTACGAAACCCTTCCGGATGCGGACATCCGAAATTCCGCGCGATATTATCTTTCGTATCTTTCCCTTTTTGATGACCAACAACCGTCACGGGTACCCCGTTCAGTTTCGCTAGTCCACCAACAATAGCAAGATCATCGCCGTATAAGCGATCACCATGAAATTCAATGAAATCCGTGAAAATTGTGTTAATATAATCGATCGTCGTCGGTCTTTGCGGATGGCGTGCCAGCTGCATTTTCTCCGCTGACGTCATCGTCGTATATAGTTCATCCTCAAGCTGAGTGTATCTTTCTTCCAAACGACGAATTTCCTCTGAAAAGTCAATCTGCTTCTCTGCCCCAAATTTACGCAGCTCGGCAATTTTACTTTTTAGTTCCGCCAGTGGCTGTTCAAACGGCATTTCACCCGCCATAAGTTGCCTCCTCCTTCACACCATGCATGTCGAGCAGCTTAATTAACGTCGGTCTCATATCCTTGCGGCAGACGACCTTGTCGAGCTGACCATGCTCGAGATTGAATTCAGATGTTTGGAAATTATCAGGCAGCTTCTGCTTAATCGTTTGCTCGATAACGCGGCGGCCCGTAAAGCCAAATGAAGCTGCCGGCTCAGCAATAATAATATCGCCAAGCATTGCAAAGCTCGCCGAAACTCCGCCAAAAGTCGGATCTGTAATAATAGATATGAATAATCCGCCTTCTTGGTTAAGCTTGGACAATGCTGCGCTAGTTTTGGCCATTTGCATAAGGCTGAGAATACTTTCTTGCATACGTGCGCCACCAGATGTGGAATAAATGAGAATCGGAAGCTTTTTCTCAATCGCCAGTTCTACGGCTCTGGTCATTTTCTCACCGACAACGGAACCTAGTGAGCCTCCCATAAAATCAAAGCTCATCGCAGCAACGATAACTGGATATCCACCAATCGTTCCTTGACCCGTCATAATCGCATCCTGGAGCTTCGTTGTGTTCTTCGCTTTGTCCAATTTCTCGACGTAATCAGGGAACTGCAAAGGATCCTCTGAGATCATATCCGCATCAAATTCAACAAATTGGCCTTCATCGAGCGTTAGTTGGATCCGTTCGGATGCGCTTAATCGATAATGATAACCGCAAGATGTACACACTTTTAGATTCTTCTCAAGCTCTTTACTTGTCTGAATCGTGCCACACTTCGGACATTTATTCATTAAACCCTCAGGAATATCCCTTTTCGTTCTCTCGGAAGGAATCGTTGCATATTTTCGCTTTTGAAATAAATCCTTTAGCACATTTCCACCTCTACTTGGCTATGATCTATATTCCTTGACAAGCCACGTTCATAGTTCTACTTTTACTATCTATGTAAAATAGAATTGAGCACTTCTTGTACTTCTTCCAGCTCCCCTTCGGGAACAACAATTTCGAATTGATTTTTGGATAAAGAGATGCCTCGTACTTGAACGAGAAAACCTTCTTCCGTCAGCTTCTGTTTAATCCGCTCTGCAATTTTCGCAGTAGGAGCTATATAGATCACCGTCCACATGAATAAACCTCCTATGACGTGCAACTACAACCACTAAGGCAACTAAGCAATGACGATAACAACATCCTTTATACGCATAGGAACACACAATGCAATAATGATATCATAATTTCACTTTTGCCCGCAACAGAGCACATCGATATAAAAAGTAAAGCCTGAACTATTAAGGCTTAGTCCAGACGGTGTTTACTGCTATAATCAGGCGCATGCTCATTCTGATGAGCGATTCTGGCTGAGGCTGCTGCGGCTAATCCGCAAATTAAGTCGTCGAGAAAAACATGCACAGCGCTGCGGTTATCGTTCAATGCGCGGATAATCCCTATTTTTTCCTTATCTAAATAACCGAAGCTGGTTAAGCCAATCATGCCATAAACATGCACAATCCCAAGTGCTAAGGTCTCGTCTACCCCGTAGAGCGGTTCATCCACCTCAAGAATAGATTGCAGCGGCTCTGGCAGCATTTTCTTCTCTGCTAATTCATCTAGGGCAATCCCTGTATAGAGGGTATATTGCACTTCACGCTTGGAAAGCACTGCCATAACACTGTCTTCACATTCTTCAATCGTGAGTTGATCATTATAAGGCTTCTGCAGCTTATATACGATTTCTGCGACTTGATCTACGGTCACACCGCGTTTCTGGAGTAGCTGGATCATGTGTTGTTCGGTCATAAATCCTCCTCCTAGCAATGGGATGCCTACATGAATAGAATGAAAAGCTGGGTTCCTATTCATATGCGGAGAAAGCTTTTTTTACTACAAGATCCATAAGAAACAACGATGAGAAGCACAAGAGAAAACCCACGAGAACCAAATGAGAAACACGTCGAGTGAAATTATCTCATTTCACTCGCACGGAATCTTTGCCCATGATCGTCTCGATCATGCGCATAAGATCCTTGGTCGGATCGACCCGATACTGGTCGCTCAAGGCCAAGAGCTTGTTGCTGCTTTCATAGAAAAGCGCAACCGCGAGCTGGCCCTTATGCAGCTTCAGCAGCGCCTTCAGCTGCAGGAGCTTATCCGGCTGCTCACAGTCAGCCGTGATCTTGACGAACACGCGCTGCGGCTTCGCCTCAGCAGCCGCAGCGTGGGGCTCTGGGCGGCCCGCTGCGGGGGCCGCCTGATTGGCTGGAGCGACGCTGCGCGAGCCGCTCGGAGAGGCAGCCGGGCGCGGCGTACGATCCCTGACAGCGTCAGGGGATCGTCGCTGCGCCGCAGGCTGCCTGCGAAGCCGCTGGACGGCCTCCGGGTCGTCCAGCGCAGCAAGCTGCTCCGCGAGCAGCTTGGGCGGGTCCTCGTCCTGAAGCTGCAGCTTCGCACGGACGAGGACGAGTCTGCCCTTCTGCACGAGCGGAGCCGACTTCTTCCAGGTCTCGGGGAACAAGACCACCTCGACCTTATCGATGCGATCCTCCAGCTCCATGAAAGCCATGGGATCGCCTTTTTTGGTGACGATCGTCTTATTCGAGAGGATCATCCCTGCGACAAGGACGTCGCTATTATCTGGAAGCTCCGTTAGCTGATGCATCATCACGGCATCCAGCTCTGCCAGCTGCTCAGCATAAGCGTCCAAAGGATGACCAGAGATATACATGCCGAGCAGTTCTTTCTCCAGCTCTAGCTGCTTGGATTGCGGCATCGGCGGGATATTCGGCACTTCAACTTCCCAGTTCGGCTCTTCGACAAATCCGAAGAGATGAAGCTGTAAATCGTCCCGTTCCTTGCGCCATTTCGTAGCGGAGGCAATCGTTTCATCTAGGATAGCCAGATGTTGGGCTCGATGCCCGCCAAGCGTATCGAAAGCTCCGCCTTGAATGAGCGATTCAACCACTCTTTTATTAACTACGCGAAGGTCGACCCGTCGGCAGAAATCCAGCAAGCTCTCAAACGGCGCTTTCTTACGCTCACTTAGAATCGCGTCAATTGCCTGTGTTCCTACATTTTTGATAGCGGCCAAACCAAATCGAATGGCTCCGGCGCTCGAATCAGGCGTAAAGACTGTTCTGCTGCCATTCACATCCGGCGGAAGAACCGCAAGCTTCACACGTCGACATTCGTCCACGTACTCAGCAACCTTGCGATGATTCCCCATAACCGCGGTTAACATCGAAGCCATAAAATAAATAGGATAATGCGCTTTAAGGTAAGCAGTTTGGAAAGCAAGCACGCCATACGCCGTAGCATGCGCACGCGGGAAGCCGTAATCCGCAAATCGCACGATCATATCGTACACATGATTCGCCTCATCGGCATTAAATCCTTGTCGCAAGCTCCCCGAGACGAAATGAGTCCGTTCTTCATCGAGTACTTCCCGCTTCTTTTTAGAAACAGCTCTGCGCAATAGATCGGCTTCACCTAAGCTGAAACCTGCCATTGACGAGGCAATTTGCATGATTTGCTCTTGGTACACGATGATGCCATAGGTGTCCCGTAGTATAGGCTCTAGTGTTGGATGCGGATAAACAACCTCCACCAGTCCATGCTTACCAGCAATATATTTCGGTATAAATTCCATTGGGCCTGGGCGGTACAAGGCTAAGACAGAAATAATATCTTCAAACTCGGAAGGCTTCAAATCCTTCAGTACCTTGCGCACGCCTGTTGACTCCAATTGGAAAACGCCGGTTGTTTCCCCTCTGCTCAACATTTCATAAGTCATGTCATCCGAGTCCATATTGAGAAGATCGAAGTTAATCTGAACCTCTTCCATTTGGGCGAGCCAGTCCACAGTTCGCTCAATAATTGAGAGGGTCCTTAGTCCCAGGAAATCCATCTTGAGGAGTCCAATCGCCTCCAAATGCTCCATCGTATACTGCGTGAGTGCCGTTTGAGCCGTCCCCTCTTGCAGAGGCACGTATTGCGTCAATGGCTCACGAGAAATCACAACTCCTGCAGCATGCGTGGAGGCATGGCGCGGCATCCCTTCAACACGCATAGCCATCTCTAGTAGTTCTGCGGTCTTAGGCTGTCTGGCTACCATTCCTTTCAAATCGGAGCTCACCTGAAGAGCTTCCTTCAGTGTCATTCCAAGCTGATTGGGAATCGCTTTAGCAGCCCGATCCACGTCACCATAAGGCACATTGAGGACACGCCCCACATCCCGAACTGCGGCTTTAGCCGCCATTGTTCCGAAGGTAATAATTTGAGCGACATGTTCATGACCATATTTGGCAACGACATAGTCAATGACTTCATCCCGGCGTTCATCGCTGAAATCAATATCTATATCCGGCATGGATATCCGTTCCGGGTTCAAGAACCGTTCAAACAGCAGCTTATATTGCAACGGATCGACATTCGTAATGCGCAGCACATAAGCAACTAAGCTCCCTGCAGAGGATCCCCGCCCTGGCCCCGTCATAATCCGTTTCTCATGAGCGAACCGAATAAAATCCCATACGATTAAGAAATAATCGGAAAAGCCCATATTCGCAATGACACCAAGCTCATAAGCAAGGCGATCTTCCGCCTGTTTCCTCATGGGATGGCTCGCATCATGCCACTCTGGCTTACTGCCATAACGCTGTTCCAACCCTTGCTTGCACAGCTCCTGCAAATATTGACCAGCTGACAACTGTGCAGGAATGGGGCTAAAGCTTGGTAAAATCGACTTTCCGAACGTCAGTTCGAGATCACAGCGTGAAGCAACCTCAGCTGTATTCGCAAGCGCTTCAGGCACATGGACGAATAACCGCCGCATTTCCTCTTCGCTTTTCAAATACATCTGACTCGTTCCCATCTTGAGCCGATCCGTGTCTTCCACTGTTTTGCCCGTGCCGATACAAATAAGAATGTCTTGCATCACATGGTCAGGTTCTGTTACGTAATGCACATCATTCGTGGCGATTAAAGGAATGCCGGTTTCTTTGCTCAGTTCAATCATGGAAACCATCACTTTTTTCTGCTCAATCATGCCGTGATCTTGAATCTCCAGAAAGAAATCGTCACCGAAAATGTCGCGATAACGCTCTGCCGCTTTGCGCGCCTCGTCATACCGGTTATGGAGCAAATGCTGGGAAACTTCACTGCCTAAGCAAGAGCTTAGGCAAATCAGCCCCTCCGAGTGCTGGGACAGATGGTCTAAATCAATACGCGGTTTATAGTGAAAGCCCTGTAGATGCGCAATCGACGTGAGCTTCATCAGGTTCTGATAGCCTTTGAAATTCTTCGCAAGCAATATAAGGTGATAAATCGGCTGCTCCTGCCGTGTTCCTTTATCACGAATAGAACCCGCAGTGAAGTACACTTCACAACCAATAATCGGTTTGATGCCACGCTGTTTGCAAGCCTTGTAGAAGGCAATGGCCCCATACATGACACCATGATCCGTTAAGGCCAGAGAGGTCATGCCAAGATTAGCCGCTTGTGAAACAAGCTCCTCCATCCGTGCCGCACCGTCTAATAAACTATATTCACTATGCACATGCAGATGTACAAACGAACTCATCCGCAATTCCCCCCTTCTTTCATGATTTATTCCTTACATTTTATCATATTGGAGCTAGCCAGTCCCATACAGTAGTAGAGAGAGTTTGTCCTCTCAACTCAGTAGAAAGGAAGCGATTAACACATGGCTGGCTTTTGGGCAAGTATTATCATGTATTTCTGCATTGCATTTGGGGTCGTATTCGGAGGCAGTATGCTAAGCGGTATCGCAGCCGTATTAACCTTGCAATCTCCAACTGAAAAAATGTTGACCATTTCAGAAAATATTAAGATTTGGGCCATGGTCGCTGCGGTTGGCGGTACCATTGATCCAATCCGTTATATTGAAAGTCATGTGGCCATCGGCCATCTCAATCCGGCAATCAAACAGATTGTCTATATCATCGTTGCTTTTACAGGGGCACAATTCGGAACTGCGCTCATTCAAATGATCTGCAAGGGGGGCCATCAGCCTTGAGAATCCCTCCTTTTGCCCGATATCAACGACTGCTTGCGAGCTTTGGACTGCTGTTGTCGGGAGCGATCATTGGGAGCGCTGTGTATATGAGCATTCATCATCACACGTATAATGAGTTATATGTGCAATTACATAAGGTTTTACAGGAGAATGAAGATCTCGAAATTGATATTGCTAACTTAACCAAGACTAAAAACAATCAAAGCCTAGTGAATGTAGTCAATGTCCATCTGATGCCCAGAAACGAGTCTGACATCTTTAGCGAGGACATTCAGAAAGAAATTGAAGGTGATATCAAAAGTGAACTCAAGCTTGTCATCGGGCAAAAAGCTACCTTTGTACGTGATTCCCAGCCCCTTTACGAGCGGCTAATTACGCAAAGAACTTATTTTCTACATGATAAAAAGTTTGTTGTCCAAGTCAAATCCATTGTGTTGATTCAAACGGAATTAACCATTTGGATTACGGCTGAGGAGAAAAAAACATAACATGAATCGGTGACTCATCTTGCAATCCCACCTTAAACTCGCTAAAGTTAATTGTAAATTCTACATAAGGGACGGATTGTACCTATGCACGCCATTCAACTCACGTTATTCATTCTTATCTGCTTTCTTCTCGCGCTCACTTTGTTCTACAGCATTCGCTCCAGACGCGAGTCAGATCCGGCCAAACGCGGCTTGTATACGGCCCGCATGAACATTTGCATGGGATTCATGTTAGTTCTCATTGCAATTACACAAATCTTCTTTTTCAGCGAATCCAGCTTCCGCCGTATCTTCGGCACAGTGCTCGTCTTGATTGGTGTCTTCAATGTTTTCGTTGGTATTCGCAATCATGGACACTTCGATCGTCAGTTGCGTTAGATCACTTGGGCGGTTAACATCGCCTTCGAAACTAGGGCTCCTGCATGATAAATTTCCACATCAATCTTGCCAAATTTACGGCTCACCTCGATGATGGTGGGTCGTATTTCTATTTTGGAATCAATCTGCAGCGGCTTCAGAAAATAGGTCGACATATTATCCATAACGAGATCACCCTTCTTATGCTCTTGCACAATTCGATAAGCCGCTTGCGTCATGAGCGTCGTAAGTACCCCCTCTGAAACAGTCCCCAAATGATTCGTCATCTGCGGCGTGATCACGCCATGAAATTGCAGTTTACCTTTCTCGTCCCTTACTTCTTCCATCCCAGACCAGATCAAATCTTCAAAGGTTTCACCGTTCTGCGGCTGCTTCTGGATTGATTGCATCGCCTTCAAAATATCGCTGCGGTTCAGCACGCCGACAATTTTCCGATTCGTATCCACGACCGGCAGCAGTTCAATCCCTTCCCACACCATCATGTGGGCGGCTGAGGCAACCGACGTCTGAGGTGAAACGGTGAGCGGATTTCTTGTCATCAATTTATCGACGGATTGCTGCGTGCTTGCACCGACCATATCTTTGGACGTCACTACACCGATAATGCGATTCCACTCATCGACGACGGGAAAGCGGCTATAGCCCGTATCCTCGGACATTCGCTGCCAATCCTTCAATGTGCTGTTCGCCTTTAGTGCGAAGAGCGCTGCGCCAGAGGCGAGAATATCTTCCACGAGCATGATTTTCTTTTTGATCAAACGATCGTAGATGGCTCTGTTAATCATGGATGCGACGGTAAACGTGTCATAACTGCTTGAAATAATTGGCAGCTCTAATTCATCCGCCAGCACTTTGACCTCGGTACTCGTATTGAAACCACCCGTAATTAACACGCCCGCTCCCTGCTCTAAAGCGCACAGATGTGCCCGATTACGGTTACCTACAATTAGCAGACTGCCTGCCTCAATGTAGCGCATCATCGCATCTTGCTCCATGGCGCCGATGACGAACTTGTGCAGCGTCTTATGAAGTCCTTTCGCCCCGCCAAGCACCTGACCATCCACCATATTCACAACCTCGGCAAAGGTCAGTTTATCAATGTTCTGACGAAGTTTTTTCTCAACACGAACGGTTCCGATCCGTTCTTTGGTCGAAACGAGTCCTTGATTCTCTGCTTCTTTGATCGCGCGGTAGGCAGTGCCTTCGCTGACTTCCATATTTTTGGCGATTTTGCGCACGGAAATCCGACTACCTAACTTTAAGTCTTCAATATGCCGCAAAATCTGCTCATGCTTCGTTAATGTATCGACGGAATGTGTATCCAACTGTTACACCTCATTCACTAAATACTGTATTAGTCTGTATTACTAGTATAAGCGTTCTAACAAGTAAGAACAATGAGGTTCGTTAGAAGAAAAAACATCCAACCCTATTGGATTGGATGCTCCACAATCATTATACCAAACATACGTTCGATGTCAAAGATTAGCTCATTCTTCGCCTACTTGCGGAATTGCAGAAGCTTTCGTCTGCCTTGTACGAGCTGCTCCATTTGCCATTTCTTCATCCGATTGATGCGGAGCTGCTGCTTGCGTTTTTCTTCATCTACACCAAGAATTTGGTGCAAATGCGCAGCAATGATGAGCAAGGCCATCACGAGCCAGATGACACTAAATATCATCGGCAAGGAACCAACCTCACGGAATTGTAGTTGTGGAATGGAATAAAATAACATGCCGACTGCCAAACTCATGTACACGACATTTTTGAAACCTTTCAATGGAATCACACGCCTTTCGCTCCAAATAATCTCGAACCTATCTCTACCTATTTCCATTGTATGAGACAAGTACTAGATATATGAGCGTATGGGCGCGTGAAGGCCAAGCTTATTCCACTTCGAAGCCTTGGCTGCTCAGAAAGGCTTTCATGTGCTTTCTTGGACGCTGCGCTTTCGCAGCCATTTCTTTGGACCAGCTCGTATCGACTTTGCCGGCGGTACGCACATTCATGTAGTCGCGGATCGTCTCGTCGTACGTCTCGACCGCTGTTGAGTTCATTGTATACCGATTCTCATGGTATACGGCTTCCAGCGGGAGCCGCGGGCGATGCAGCGGCTCCTGATCCGGCATGCCGATGCACATGCCGAAGATCGGGTACACGAGCTGGGGCAGTCCCAGCAGCTCGCTCACCTCAGCTGGCTTGTTGCGCAGCCCGCCGATGTAGCAGACGCCGAGGCCGAGTGACTCGGCGGCAATCGCTGCATTTTGCGCAGCTAATGCAGCCTCGACCGTGGCAATGATGAGATTCTCAGCATTGCCGGTAACCGGCGTGTCCACGTGTTGGTGGACCGCCTCCGCGTAGCGGTGCAGGTCTGCGCACCACACGAGGAACAGCGGACACTCGCTGACGTAAGCTTGATTGCCAGCTAGCTCGGCTAGCTGGCTTCTCAGGTCCGCATCCGACACGTGTATAACGCTGTATGCTTGCATATTACTCGAAGTCGAGGCGGCTTGCGCAGCCTTGATAATCGCCTCGCGTTGTTCTTGGCTAACGGGCTCATTCGTAAATTTGCGGATGGAGCGATGACTTTGCAAGAGTTCAATGATTGCGTTCATTGTCTGGATCCACGTCCTTTGTCTCATTTCTCTTAGTATCCTTGAAATCAACCTGTTTTTCAAATCCATCTTAACTGAGGAAGTGGAAAGTGGCGGGGGTAAAGGCAGGGGGACTGGTAGGGATACTGATGGGGTGCTGGTGGGGGTGCTGGTGGAGATACTGGTGGAGATACTGGTGGAGATACTGGTGGAGATACTGGTGGAGATACTGGTGGAGAACTGGTAGGGATACTGGCGGAGATACTGGTGGAGATACTGGTGGAGATACTGGTGGAGAACTGGTGTAGATACTGATGGAGATACTGGTGGGGGTACTAGTGGAGATACTAATTGAGGAAACTGGTGAGGTTTCTTGGCGTTTACCCGAATAAGAACTCTAAGAGTTCTTATTCTCCCAGATTGCTGCGCTTTTCGGTAAATATGACTATGGCGAGTTCTTATTGGCTGTGTTTTGGGCTTTTTACGTGGAATTACTTGAAATAAGAACTCCAAGAGTTCTTATTCACCCAAATGTCAGTGCATCTAGCCAAATAAGGCCGCGACAAGTACTTATTGTTGGCAACTACAATCAATCAAAATCCACGCACGGTAGCTCCCTCCCTGAGCGCTAAACCAAAAAAGAGACCCAGCGAACCAGGTCTCCTCATCCTTATTTCATCAACACTTTTCTTCCCTTACGATACAGCAATGTTAATGTCCATGGTATGGCCACAATCAATACAAACACAATCCCGTTGTAAACATTAAACAGTAGAATCGAACCTGGCATATGAACCTTATATTTCCATAAGGACAACAAGGCAGGATGCATTAAGTAAACACCGAAGGACATCATCCCGAGGGAAACGAAAAACTTACCTACCCGCTTCCATTTTAACAGGAGCTCCTTAGCCATCCAAATCATGCTCACACCAATGCCAAGATTATACAACAGCCACGTAATCTCAAACCAAGTATTTTCGAAGGAATATCCCCTGGATGCTAATAAATACAGCCCCGTGTAAACCAATCCACTCACGATGGAGGAGGGAATTACCCACCCTTTGTTGCGGTCCAACCATGCACGGAAATTTCCATAATTCATCCCGATGGCACCGCCAACGAGGAAATAGCCGAAATAGGTGATACATAGCTCAGGCTTATGGCTGATCGGACCAACCCAGTGACTGTAGATGTAGACACCAGCTTGAATTGCTAAGCCCCAAAGCGCTAGCGTTTTGCGAAACCATGCTGCATTTCTTACGGCCCAAACGAGCAGCGGAAACAGCAGGTAGAACTGCACGATAATGATCATAAAATACAGATGATAGCCCGAATCTGCCCATTTTAACTGCTTAAGAAAAACGCTTAGATCTACTTTTATTGGATGCCCTGGCGTCCACAGCCATGGATTATATATATAGTAGAAAAAGGACCAAACGATGTAGGGAACAAGCACTTGCCGAACACGTTTCCAATAGAAAATACCGGCTTGCTTAGCGCTCCAATTATCTGCATAAATATAGAACAACACGATGCCGCTCAAAAAAATAAATACGGGAACAGCAAAATAACTTATTTTGTTCAGAAATAAAATAAACAGCTGCGTGCTGCTGCCTTTCAGAGCTGGATCCACTGTCCAGTCCGCCGTTACATGAATTAGAACGACAGCAAGGATGGATACTGCTCTGACAATATCAAGCTCCGTAATTTTTGCTTTTGCCATGTCGGTTTACTATCCTCATTTCTTAATAAATACCCTTTTACTATAGACATTTTCGACATGTTTCGCAACATGTGAATACGCCAAAGAGCCCCAATCGCATCGACGGGAACTCTGAATCAACCTTGTTTGGTTTGCCCTGCTTGAACTTGACGTTTACGCGATGAAAGTTGAAATCTAAGTAACGTTAAACTAATTAAAATGATCGCCGTCCCGACGTACATGAGTGCAGCCCATCCGCGCTTGCTATCCGTTCCTAACAAGATGCCGTGAAGCAGAGACAAAACAAAAATCGGATAGGACAACATATGAAGGGCAAGCCATAACTTTCGTTTTAGCTTATGCCGAATATCAGTTGTAAATAATACGATTAATAAACCATACATAGCGAGAGTCCCCAAGCCGTTCAAAATAGGATTATTTTTCGCCGTAAAAGGGATTAGGAGTTCCGCCCAGTCGAAAGGCATGAAGGTATCTATAATGAGAAGAACCGTATGCAGGAGGGCAAAACAGGTTCCCGTTAGATTCGCATAGGTGTGCCAGCGAAGCAGTTGACCCTTCTTGCGCCCTTGGAGTTGTGGAAAGCTATAGGTGATACCGATCGCCATTCCAAGAAACAATGTCAGATAGGAAAGAATACCAAAGGTTCGAATCATCAACCAGGTTGGTAATTCAACGAAAAAATGAATCATAGGCTTCTTGCTCCTTTCAATCCAGTCCACGTTAGCTCTATGCTGCGGTGTAGCGGCTTCACTTGAAATACATCGCCTACCGAGGTGTATAACAAAGCTTCCATTCCTTGTGCTCTACGCTGAAAGAGAGGAACTCCTTCTTCGATTCCCAATATACACAACACTTTGGCCCACACTTCGCAGGCGATCAAATCTTGGCCGACTACGGTGCATTGCACAACTAAAGATGTGCTTGGCCTCATCGTACGTGTGTCAATGAGGTGATGCTGCGCCCCTTCGCTCGTTTGCCAGCGCCTGCGCAATATACTGGAAGTAGCTACAGCACCGGTTCTTAGTTGAAGCGTAGCTTCCTGGGAAGTATCCGATTCATAGGGATTGGCAATGCCAATGCACCACAGCTCGTTTTCCGACGCTCCGCCCCACACTTCAACATCGCCGCCTGCATTCATGAGCCCCCTGCCTACTCGCCATTCCTTACGAAGTTGTTTGGCTAATTGATGAGCTGTCCAGCTTTTCACAATTCCGCCGAAATCTAACAGGTGTCCTGTCGGGATTCGAACTGATTTCATCCAGGGATCCACTTGCAGCGCCAATCCTGTTTCTGAAAAGGGAGAAAACGGTTCAAGCTCGACGATACTTTCATTTAGTCTCTCAAATGATTGTCTATACCCCGCTTGCTTCAACGCATGTCCGACACAAATGTCAAAAGCACCATTCGTTTGCTCCTTATAGTAGCAGGCTAACTCAAGTACCTCTATCATGCTGTCAGAAACGATACTAGGCTGCCCGCTTCGTGCATTGATATACGAACATTCACTCGTGGGTAGAAACCGACTAAACCGTTGTTCTGCAAGCGTAAATCCAGCCAATATTGGGATTTCAAGTTGAGCTAACGGCGTTTCAGATTCCAGTAAGACCTGCATGTTTGAATTCATTGCACGAAATGTAAGCTCATGAAACATGTGGCCATCATCTCCTGTCCATATACGATGCTAGCTAGGATGCGTGACTTCTTGTGTGGGGCTTCGCTTGTTGTTGTGTTTGCTGATGTTGCGGCTGTGCGAAAGAAACGTCTGTCCGATTGAGTTGGTCTTGGGTGTCCGTCTTCTTCTGAGTAACGATTGTTGATGCATTCAGCTTAAATTTAGAAGCTTCTCGAACAGCCGTGAGAAATTCAGGGCTTTCTTTGACTTCCTGAAATAAATAGACCACAATCATCGCACTCACGAATCCGATCTGCCATTTTGTCCATTTGGAGGATGCTTTCATACCTAACCCATCCCATCTCTCTAAATAAGAATCTAAGCTCATTATACGTGGTTAAAAGCTTCAAATCCTGAGTAAACCCTAAAAATTAGCTGAATACTCCCTGAAGTTATGTTTGAAGAATGGGCGCTTTCCGTCATATGCCTAGGAACAAAGGCAAATATGTCCTCATATGATGGAGTAGTTTACTTTGCTAAGCAGTAATGCCGTTTACATGCGGTCGATCATCCTTGAATAGCCGCGACAGGGATTTTCTCATGCTGGAAGGAGTGTTCACTATTGACCACCAGAACGAAAGTTGGCGTATCCATTCAAAGCACCAGCATCTATTTGGATGATCGGACCGTTGTTCTAAGTGAAGCCATTGCAAGAAAGTGGAAAGTTCCGTCCAATCAAATGATTAACATGCGATTCGGCTCATACCAGCAGGATGTCAAAGTGGTCACAGCTGCGGTACCGAATAGCCTCCGTGTCGACCCTGCACTTGCATCCAAGATTGGTCTACATCAAGGGGCACGGCTTACTATCAACTATAAGCCAACTTCGAATACAATGTCGATCGGACCTTTAATTGGCGTCATGATTAGCCGCGTGAATACGAGTTCCCCCAGCCGCCCTTTTGGTCCTATTACCACTTTTTGTAAAGAATTGACTGATGCTTGTAATCAAGTAGGGGCTAGTGTGTGTTTCTTCCCTCCACAAGAGATGCGTGCCAATCCACAAGCAATTTCTGCTTATTCGTATGCGAATGGTTCTTGGAGTAAAAGAACATTTCCGATTCCCAATGTGATCTACAATCGACTCACTTCGCGGAAGTACGAGAATATGACCAATGTTCAACAGTTCATGAAGGACGTCAAATCGCGTTATGGCACGGAAATCTTCAACGAGAAATATTTGAACAAAACAGAAGTGTTCGAAGCTCTTCGCAAAGATAGCTCCTTGCACAGCTACTTACCTGAGTCTTACCTATTCAAAAACTTTCAAATGCTGAAATCAATGGCTGCTCGCCATAGTGCTCTATTCCTTAAACCGATTACTGGAAGTCTTGGCAATGGCATTATTCGTATTCGCAGAGAAGGTGGCGGAGAAACCTATACGGCTCATTCAACAAGCCTTGCCGGTGTCCGCAGACAGACCTTCCCATCTCTTCTAGCCGTCTTTCAGTCCGTATCTGGGAAGCTCAAGACACAGCGTTATCAAATCCAGCAAGGACTTGATCTCATAACTGCAGAGGGAAATCCCATTGATTTCCGAGCACTTGTTCAACGCGGTGAAAAAGGAGAATGGGAAATCACTTCCATTGTAGGTCGGATTGCAGGCAGCCAGCACTTTGTCTCTAACCTTGCACGCGGTGGAAGCTTATCAACGGTTCCTGAAGCATTAGCTAAAGCTGGCTTCTCCACGCCAACTCGCGCCTCTATTATTCGGAGACTGCGCAAAGCCTCATTGGACATTGCGAAAGGGATCGAAACCCAAATTCCCAGTCATTTTGGAGAACTAGGGATTGATCTTGCCGTCGATCGAGCAGGCAGAGTTTGGCTTCTGGAAGTCAACTCCAAGCCATCTAAGGATGATAATACGGCACTAAATACCGATACCAATAAAAATAAAATTAGACCTTCTGTAAGAACGCTAGTCAAATACGCTCGTTTTTTAGCGAAGTATTGAGGTGAAACATGCGATTGCGAACACAGCGCCCTTTGTTAGGCATCATGGTAACCGAACTGAACCGAGAACTTCCATTTGCTAGCGTAAGTTTTTATCAGAATCTGACGACTCACGGAGCTAACGAAGGAATTGATGTGTTTGTCTTCTCACCAAATCGCATCGAATGGAAGCAAGAAATGGTAAGAGGCTACATGTACGATAGGACACAGCAGGTATGGATTACCAAGCTGTTCCCCCTTCCGACACTCATCTATGATCGCTGTTTCTTCAGCAATAAACATAGCTATCTCACCTATCAATATCATGTGCGCAAGCTGCGTGCGATTTCCTCTATTCGGTTTCTTGGCTACGGTCTAAGCGGAAAGTGGGAAGTGGGGCAGATCTTACAGAAGGATCCTGCACTCCATCCTTACTTGCCAGAAACCAGCCGACTCCGTAGCCGACACCAGCTCGAAATCTGGTTTCAAAGCAGATCAGATGCTTTCTTAAAGCCTCAAGGCGGAAGTCAAGGCAGAGGTGCGTTACACATTCACAAAGAGGGCATGGGGTACAGCGTACAAGGACGAGATGGACATAACCATCCTATTACAGGCGAGTTCAAGGAATGGCCTTCCTGCTGGCATTGGCTGAAGAACGTGTTAGGCTCACGTCCCTACCTCCTGCAAGAATATTTACATCTCCACTCGATGAACGGAATGGCCTATGATGTACGATCCTTAGTTCAGAAAAATGGTCGCGGTAACTGGGAACAAACGGGTATGGCCGTTCGCGTTGGTAAACCTGGAAGTATCACCTCCAATCTGCATGGCGGTGGCACTGCCGAAGATGTGAGTAATTTTCTAACCAGAGAATTCGGTGAATTGAGGTCCTATCAGCTGATTAACACGATTGCCATGCTCTCAAAGCTCATTCCGACCTTCCTGGAATCTTATCATGGTCGACTAGCCGAGCTTGGTATTGATTTGGGGATTGATACTGACGGACGTGTATGGATTCTTGAAGTKAATTCGAAGCCGGGCAGAACGATTTTTGCCCGTTTAAATAATGAACGAGCACGTATGAAATCAATTGCAAATCCGATCCACTATGCTGGATTTTTGTTAAACAAACAGCTGAGCTGAGTTAGCTAAGCTTTGTTTGAACGTGCTCATGGGGGCAGAAGGTCATATCTGCCTGTTTTGACACGGAAAGCCCCGTAGGGCAACAAGTTTAGGAGGGTAACCTAATGAGTTTGACATCGTGTATGCTCCACGCCGTACAACGAACAGATAGATCGGTCTACTTAACGAGTGATCTCGCCAAAGCTTTACGGTTAACCGGAACTAAATCCATTACTGTAAAGGTTGGGAGTAAAGGGACTTCGTTACCGGTCCGTTTGATCAAAAAAAGTGGTCAGCATATGTACATCCCGCTTTCCTTAATGGCCTCCTTACGTATTCCTCGAACTGGGAATGTGTTAGTTGCTAATACCAATAATAAAGAGCTTCGCATTGGTCCACTTATCGGTGTGTTAACCAATGTAGAGAGTGGTACATCGCCCTTTGGCTCCATAACTGGCTTCATTCGCCAAGTCATTAATACAGGTTCACATCGCTCCTTCAGCTTCGCTTTCAGTCCCAGGAATGTGAACTGGATTCAAGAGACAGTGACAGGCCTAGTTCCGAAAGAAGGCGGAGGCTGGATGCGCAAAACATTCCCGCTGCCAGACGTTATCTACAACCGGCTATCTAGCCGCAAAGCAGAGAAATCAGCAGGTATGGAGGGATTTAAGAATCGCTTTGTACAACGAGGTATTCCGATCTTTAACTGGAGCTTCTTTGATAAATGGGATGTTTACAAAATGTTAGACGGCGACGAAGCATTTAAGTTCGTTCCTGAATCCAGAATTAATCCAACTGCTGAACAAATCAAAGAAATGCTCGATAAACATAAATTTATTTACTTAAAACCAACTGCTGGGAGCCTTGGCATCGGTATTTATCGGGTAACCTATAATCCGAAGCGTGGTTATTTCGTCCGTTTCCGGAAAGCGAATAAAAATGTTCTGATTCGCTATGCCAAATTCGAAGGCTTGATGCAAATGTTGGGAACAGGACGCGGCCGCCTAGCAAGCTACGTTGCCCAACAAGGGATTCGACTCATCGAAATTGATAATTGCCCGATTGATTTCCGCTTCCATTTGACGAAAAACGGTAATAATCAATGGGTTGTGGCAGCGATTGGTGCTAAGAAATCCGGTAAAGGCAGCGTCACAACGCATATCCGCAACGGGGGGCAGCTCATGACACCTGAGCAGGTTCTACGCTTAGTTTATGGGGGACGTGCGGAGCAAATTCTAGACAACGCCAAAGAAACGGCTATCAAGCTAGCCCAAGGAATTGAAAATAATTATGAGCATTTACTTGGCGAGTTAGGCTTCGATATCGGGATTGATCAGAATGAAAAAGTTTGGATGTTTGAAGCCAATGCGAAGCCGGGTCGATCGATTTTCAAGCATCCTTCTCTGAAAGATGGAGATGCTGCCACCATTCAAAATGTTTATGAGCATTGTCTTTATTTGAGCCGCTTCCGCTCAAGGAGGGAAAACTAATGGGTTTTACCCTTCATGAGAAAGCACCTAAACCTACACTGGCCATTCTCACAGTGAAAGACAGTTCCCGTGTATTTCGTGGAAACTTAGATAACTTTCTTGATTTGATAAAAACGGGTGAGCGCTATGGCCTCGACGTTTATGTCGTGACAACGAAAGACTTCAGTATATCGAACTCTGAGATGTACGGTTATCGCTTTCAACCAGGTGCTAATAAATGGAGCAGGGAACTTGTTCCCTCTCCTCAAGTTGTTTACAATCGAATCCCCTACCGAAAAATGGAAATGAGACCTGAGGTTCAGCAAACTATTCAGGCCTGTAAGCGCAGCACGAGCATCCATTTATTCAACCCTTCCTTTTTTAACAAATGGACATTATTCAGTTGGTTGAATAGTGCCAAGGAAAGTAAACCTTACATGCCCGATACACAGCAAATGAACGAGGTATCCGATCTCTCAGAATTATTACAGAAGCACCCCGTGCTCTACTTGAAACCAGTGAAAGGTAAAGCGGGAATGGGCATCATGCGAATAGATCGCGTGTCCACCAAACCGAACCATGGGCAATATCGACTGAGCCGTCAAGAAGACAAAAAAATGGTCTATAGCTATCATAATTCCTCGGATGAGATTTGGCAGGAATGGAATCGACATAGCGGTTCCCAAGATTATATCGTCCAACAGGGGATTGCGTTAACTAGATTCAAAGAACGTGCTTACGATTTGCGTGCATTAGTCCAGAAAACGGCGAAGGGTGAGTGGAGTGTTTCTGGTGTTGGCGCACGAGTAGCAGGTAAAGCAAGCATCACAACACATGTTCCGCGCGGCGGATCGATTGACGAACCGCGGAAGCTGCTCACTTATGCTTTTGGAGCCAAAGGTGCCAAAAACATTCTAACTCGCGTTCGCACTGCCGCGATCACACTCGCCACGCAAATAGAGAAATCCTCTGGTAATCCACTTGGGGAAATGTCTATGGATATCGGGGTTGATACGGCAGGACATATCTGGTTTTTTGAAGCGAATTCGAAACCTATGAAATTCGATGAACCCAAGATCCGCCAGAAATCGCTTGAACGGATTATTCAATACAGTCTTCATTTGATCAATACTCGGAGAAGAAGGTGATTATGCTTGGCTCAAGAACGACTAGGCGTACTCGCTATCTATTTAAACAACTCTCGACTTGAAGAACTGGCCTATTTCAAACTGCTAAGTAAAGAAGGCCAGAAGCTAGGTGTTCAAGTCGAGGTGTTTACTCCGGCGGATGTACAGGGAAACGCAGTGCGAACACTCACGTTTGATTCCAGTCGAGGAAGATGGCTTCGGAAGTACACGACATTACCTCCTATTATCTATGATCGCTGCCGCTATAAAGCCGCGGCGAATTATCATATGCTTCAAGCGTTCCGCAACCGCCATGCCAAGCTGATTTATTTAAGTAAACCGCTCGCCAATAAATGGGCGATGCATCAAACACTTTCCACAAGCGGAGCGATTCGTCCCTATCTGCCAACGACGGTCCGATACAGCAACATCAATGAGTTAATGAGATTTCTGAAAAAGTATAAGCTTATCTATGTCAAACCGAAGAATGGCACCGGAGGAAGAGGCATCATGCGCATTGAACAGCTTTCCTCTGATCTATATTTGTTACAAGGTAGAAATCAATACCGATCGATCATAGCGCCCTTCAGAGCAAATGAAAGACAGCTGGCAATAAAGCTGCATACCTTGAATCTGAGCCCCGACTATGTTGTTCAACAAGGCATTCATCTGACACTGAATGATGGCCGTGTTCATGACTATCGTTTGCTCATTCAGAAAAACGGTCAAGGTGAGTGGGAAGTAACTGGCTGTGCCGGAAGAATTGGTCCTCATCGCAGTATTACCTCCAATCTTCACGGGGGCGGCACTGCGGTAACGCAAGATCGATTGTTGAGGTATCGCTTCACTTCCCCTGAGCAAATAGAGGCAATCAAGGACGAGATGAACGATTTCGCCTACAAGCTTGCTGACTATTTGGAGGTCAAATTCGGCAAGCTGTGTGAACTCGGTATGGACATCGCCGTCGATCCCAAAGGCAATGTATGGCTGCTCGAAGTGAATCCGAAGCCTTCGCGAGAAGTTTTTCGCAGGATTGGTCAGCACGCTATCTACCAGAAGGCCATACAAAGACCGTTGGAATATGCCCTTTGGATGCTGCAGCAAAAAAATAAAGGCTCTGAGAATTGACTGAATTGACTAGATTCCACATGAAAAACAAGAAAACCTGAGACAACGAGATCGATTCTCGTACGCTCAGGTTTTTCTACATATGCTGCCTAGATCAGCTTACATATGCCCAAGATGCCCCATCGTTTGCACAAAAATTTGCTCAATATGCTCATCGTCTAGGGAATAATATACTGTCTTTCCTTCTTTGCGTCTTTTAACAATATGCAGATCTCTCAAATACCTTAGTTGATGTGAAACGGCAGATTGCTCCATCCCGATTCGCGCTCCAAGATCGTGAACACAGAGCTCCTTGCTCAGTAAGAAGTAGATGATTTTAACACGCGTTGGATCTCCTAAGGCTTTAAAAATCTCCGCAATGCCAGTCGCCTGACCATCGGTTAGCTCACTCTCTTGCTCTGCTTTGGATTTTTCTGCATGCTCGCAGCTGCAATCATCGGTTACCGCGATGGCTTCCAGTAATCCTTTATCCATAGAAAATCCTCCTATCTTCGTCACCTAATTTATACAGGAAGAGCGCTGTGATTGTTCGTTGATTTTTCGATTTGGATGGTCGCATGCGTGATGCCAAACTGCTTCTCGATGACAGTAATCCCTTGTTGAAGAATTTCCTGACTGTCTCGATCGTCCTCAATAAGCAAATGACAACTTAAGGCCTCGATCCCCGATGTAATCGTCCACACATGCAAGTCATGAACGTCAACGACACCTTCAATCGCTTCTAATACTTGTTTAACAGTCCCGATGGAAATAGATCCTGGCGTCCCTTCCATCAAGATGTGCAGGGTTGATTTCAGGACGCCCCAAGCTCCTTTTAAAATAAGTAGAGACACAATAATGCTGATGATAGGATCCGCCGCATACCACCCGAAGAGCAGCATCACAGCGCCAGCTATGATTGCACCTACAGAACCTAAAGCGTCACCCAAAATATGCAAATAAGCGCTGCGCATATTCAGATTGCCATGTACATCTCCTTTACGCATGAGTGACCAGGCGCTTAACAAATTGGCTATAAGACCTATGCATGCGATTAGCATCATGGACCCGCTGGCAACGACAGCAGGATGGAGGAATCTTTCAATGGCTTCCCAAATAATGAGTCCCGCAATGACAAATAACGTCACCGCATTAAAGAGGGCTGCTAATATCTCAAACCGGTGAAATCCGAAGGATAAACGAGCTGAGGACGGCTTTGCTGCAAACCATAAAGCTAGGAGACTTAGTGCTAGTGCGCCAGCATCGCTTAGCATATGACCAGAATCAGAGAGCAGCGCTAAACTATTCGTCCAGAGACCGCCAGCAAATTCAAGTACCATGATACCTGCGGTTATGCCTAGCGCAATGAGCAACCCTTGTTTATTCCCCACAGGACCATGGTGATGACCATTTCCATGATGATGGTGTCCGTGAGCATGATGATGGTCGTGGTGATGGCTATGACCACCATGGTCATGATTCTTCTTATCTCCATGGTCATGTCCACATGCGTGGTGTTTTTCCGAATCGTGCTGGTGCATGGCATTCCCTCCCTAGCTGCTCACTACTTGTGTTCAAGATGACCTTATTGTGAGGAAAAAATGATATATGAGTGATTGTTCATATGTTAATAATAAATAAATAAGCTTGCCAGTGTCAATAGGCTTCACCTAAAACAAAAGACCGATTCATCGACTCACGCAGGGTGAGCTTGAATCGGTCCAAATTCGAATCTTTTGCTTACTTAAGTCCCGGTTCCTACCTTATTCGCCCCTGCTTCAATCACGTCAGGGTCTAACGTAATTGTCGCACTGAAAACGGTCGTGGATATCGAAAAATCCCCTGTAATTCCCCCGCCTGCACCTGTATATGTTTTGGAGGCACTGGTCGGGGCAATGACACACGTATCTCCGTTAATCAGGTTTCCTTCATTCCTTATAATATTAAATATTCCTACAAAAGAAGGCATTCTGATCAGCACCTTTATCTCTCAATGTGCTACAGTGTATGCCCAAGGATCCGGCTTTGCGACAACCCGCGAGAATTAGGAAATATGATCAAGCAGCTCTGTAAATCGTGCAATACGAATATGCGCGCCATCAAGCTCACCAGCTTCTCGAAAGCCCGCATAGTCGCAAGCTGCAACCGTGAGGTTATTGCAAAGACCTGCCTCCACATCAGACGAGCGATCTCCGACCATCCAAGCCGACTGAATCCCATGTTTTTCAAGCAAAATTTGAACTAAATCTACTTTCGACCTCGTGAGATATTCACCCGCGCTGTACAAACCTTCGAATAGATGTGCAAGCCCCATCGCTGCAATGACCTCTTTGACATATTCCTCTAAGCCATTGCTCGCCACAAATAAACGGACACCTTTGGCATGTAACGTCTGCAAAGTTTCCGCCACGCCATCGTATAGCACCCCGCGGCCCTCCAGAAGTCCCTGAACCTGGTACTTGATCAATAATTTATCAGCTTCTTGATGTGTGGCTATAGGTGCTTCCGGCATAACACGCATCCATATATGTTCTAGGAGCATGCCCAGAGCTCCTAGAATGCGTTCTTCTGGCGGCGTCTCACCTTCGAAAAAGCCTCTTGCTCGAAGCTCATCGAATGTCGCATGGTACGCTGGTAAAAGTAAAGTTTCCGTTTGAAATAAGGTCCCATCCAAATCAAAAAGCATCGCTTCTGGCAGTTGTCCCCGAGTAGTCATCTTCTTGCTCCTTTATATGTATAAAATAGTTGTAATGATCTTAGTTAAGAATGGCAAACATACCCATGTAAGTCAATGTACAATTACAATAAAGGCTTCAGTCCTTCTTGGACTTATCACAGTGTTTATCAAAAATATAGACAATGTAGAAAGTGAAACTTATACGATCTATATTTCATGGCAAAATGGTTATTGCCGATCTCAAATAAATCAGTTATGATTGAAATGAGAATAATTACATCAAAAAATGATACTTTCACGCAAAATAAACCTAACTTCAACTAAAAACTTAAAAGTGAGGAATAACGATAATGAACCTTCATATTTTCCAAAACCAACAAGAACTGAACGAAGCAGGTGCAGGTATTATTACTTCCCTGGTTCAAATGCAGCCGAAAGCCGTTCTTGGCTTAGCCACTGGCGGCACACCCGTAGGTATTTACGAAGAGCTTGTGAAAGCCTACGATAAAGGCCGTGTAAGTTTTAAACATGTAACGACCTTTAATTTGGACGAGTACGTTGGCTTACCTGTCGACCACTCCGAAAGCTATCACGCCTATATGCAACAACACTTATTTGCACATATTGACCTTCCTGCCGAGGCTGCCCATATCCCGAATGGCAATGCCGCTGATTTGGAAGCGGAGTGTGAGCGATTCAATCAACTTTTGGATGATGCAAAGCAAATTGATTTGCAAATACTTGGCCTTGGCCATAACGGACATATCGGCTTTAATGAACCTGACGATTCCTTGATTAGCGGCACACACCGTGTTGAATTGAAAGACGAAACACGTGAAGCCAATGCGCGTTATTTCGATTCGATTGATGACGTGCCTACGCACGCTTTGACGATGGGAGTCGGTACGATCCTGAAAGCCAAAACCATCCTATTGATCGTACGCGGCGCCGATAAAGCCGAAATCGTTCATCGCGCCCTGACGGGACCGATTACCACAGAAGTTCCTGCTACATTGCTTCAAACTCATCCTCACCTTGTTGTACTTCTTGATGCTGAGGCTGGGAGGCTATTCGAATGAGCGAGCTTCTCATCTCAGGTGCCAAGGTTGTCACGGAACAAGGCATAATTGAAAATGGGTTGGTTCACGTGGTTGATGGCCAGTTGGCCTACGTAGGTGAACAATCTGGCTGGCTGGCGGACACAGCTAGTCCAACTGTCGAACGAATCGATGCTGGCGGTAAATGGCTGCTGCCAGGCTTCATCGATGTTCACGTCCATGGCGGCTATGGCGCCGATTTCATGGAGTCGAATCCAGAGACATTGAATACGATCACACGTTACCATGCTGCTCATGGCACAACCGGCATGCTGGCAACGACGATGACGGCTACACGTGAAGCGATTGATCGCGTGCTTGTCGAAGTACAAAGCTATATAGAGCAGGGAATGCCTTATGCGCAACTGCTTGGCGTGCATCTCGAAGGGCCGTTCATTTCGCCCAAATGGGCGGGCGCCCAAGATCCGAAGCTGATGGTCACGCCTCAGCTCGATTGGTTGAAAGATTGGCATGAGCGGTTCCCGCAGCTCATGAAGCAGTTGACCTTGGCCCCCGAACGCGAGGGGGGCCTCGAGATGATCGCGTGGCTGCGCGATCATGGCATCGTTGCCGCATGCGGCCACACGGACGCCAGCTACGCCGACATGCAGACGGCTGTGGCTGCGGGGCTCTCGCATGCGGTGCACACCTTCAACGCGATGAAGCCGTTGCATCATCGCGAGCCTGGAACTGTCGGTGCGGTCCTCACCGACGCACGCATCAGCGGCGAGTTGATCGCCGATGGGATTCACGTGCATCCAGCAGCGATCAAGCTGCTGACGATGGTGAAGCAGCCGCATGGCTTGCTGCTGATCACGGACGCCATGTCCGCCGCCGGGCTCGGCGACGGGCAGTACGACCTGGGCGGCCAAGCCGTCACCGTGCAGTCGGGCGTTGCCCGGCTGACGGAAGGCGGCGCGCTCGCCGGCAGCACGCTGACGATGATCGATGCGCTCCGCTTTATGGTGCGCGAGGTTGGTGTCAGCGTTGCAGACGCGAGCCGCTTCGCGAGCGGCAATCCGGCGAGGCTGCTTGGCCTCGAAGGGACGCACGGCTCGATTGCCGAAGGCAAGCAAGCCGATTTGCTGCTGATCAGCTCGGAGCTTGAGCTTGAGCAGGTTTGGGTGCGCGGTGCCGCGATGAAAGAAGCTTAATCGTGATTGTCTAACTAGATAAATGACATGAAAAACGTGGTCGCTCGTATTTAACGATGAGCTACCACGTTTTTACGTTCGTTTATAGTATAATATCGACTGATTCCACTCATTGGGCCGCTGCTGCTCTCGAGTTAATCTAGTTTGATCTTCCTAATCCGCTTTTCTCATTAGCTCGAGACGAATGACTCCCTCGACAACCCAATTAGTCCGAAATTACCAAATTAATTACAAGTAATCCATCCTTCATTCGAATTTAGTCCTTAATAACCCCACTTAATCAACCAAATCAACTCTCACAAAGGAAAATGAGGTAATTAATTTGGTAGAATCGAACTATTGGTCACTTTTCACAAGTCATCCCTTTTTTAATTTGGTGATTTGGGACTAATACAACTTATGGCGAAAAGACAATATCATTTCATGCAACACGAATCGATTTAACGACTAAATTCACTCGAAAGGCCGCCCCAAAGTAGCGATTTCTACTTTATGGCGGCCCTTTCTATGGCGTTTCTATGAGGTGGGGATACAAGAAAGTTGGCTACTTTTCGATGAAATAGAAGTGGTCAACCGCGACCGTCATCGCGGTGAATTCACCTTTTAGGGGCCGCAGTTTGCATCCTCTCCCTTCTTAATACACCTTCTTCTCCACACGATCCGCTTTCAAAATCTCAACGGCCTACCTGAACCGAAGCGAATGCACAATCTCCCTTTCCCTAAAAAATTTCAAGCTATCCTGTAAATCCACATCATTCGTTACGTCGATTAACCATTGGTACGTCGCTCTAGCCTTCTCCTCTGCCGCTATGTCCTCGTAGAGGTCGGCGATAGGGTCACCTATTGTATATTAAGACACTAATAAGAAGTGATATGCACTGATACTTTCTGACTACCTAACCTGAACGAGAGACATTTCTTCCGTTCCGTTTTTTCAAGTAGGATTCGGAATGAATATTACCGAATCCTACTTGTGAGGTGCTCGAGTTTGAGAGTTCGAATTACTTTATTAACATTCGAGGAGCTGAAAAAGATGACGCCGACGGCGTATCGGCGAGGTCTGTAGCGTCACCCAATTAATCCCAATACAAAAAAAAAGGAATTTTCAGTTTTACAAGCGAAGTAATACATATATTACGAAATTGGAGGACTTCGCGTGTTACTATCAAAAAATCACAGAACATGCTTTATCGTGCTACTCACTTTATCTCTTTTCATTAGCCTATTGGGTGCAAACCTTTCACCTGTTCAGGCTGATGAAATCAGCCCGTATGTTTCGCCACAGAGTCTTATAGTTGGGGGGGACAACAATAAGGAAGCATCAGTAAATAGTTTAAACACAGCTGTTGCAAACTCCCCGATTAAATCGCTGTCCTTTTCACAAGGCGTCACAGATTGGCTGGGGGATTGGAGTGCAGGCTATCTTTACGCTATATCCAGCAGTACAAATAAGCTTTATTTCATTCGAACTTCGGATATGACGATTCAAAAAGAGTTGACTGTCGGGTCCAATCCTACGAGCATAGCACGCAATGGAAATACACTGTTCATTGCATTGGCTGGGGCAACGCTTATTCAGCCTGTCGACGTTTCCACGCAATCCTTACTACCGTCAATCGCCATAAACGCGCAGCCCCTTTACATTGCGGCAACATCCGACTATTTATTTTACACTTCCGATTGGCAGAACTATTCGTATCATCGCAGCAGCGGAACGATTACGAAAATTAGCTCTTATAAAGAAGATGATGCCGTCTTTACAGCTGATGAAGCGACTCATACCATTTACATCGGTGAAACAAGCTCATCAGGCTCAGACCTTAATGCCTATAACTATTTAACTAACACATTAATTAGCTCAAGCAACTACGACGGAGGATACGGCTTTGGCTTTCCTAACCCAAAAATTTTCTTCGACGGAACCAACGTATTTTTTGGCGGTTCTAAAATGAATGCAGCCGATCTTACAGAAATCAACGGCGTCTATAGGCGCTACGGTGATTATGGTTATTTGGATTCTAAAATTGTGGATGTGACAGGAAGCTACGTGCTGACAAGTCAGGCAGTTTTCAATAAAGACACTGGCGTAAAACTAGCCGATCTGCCTTATGAAATCAAGCTTGGTCTACTAAACGATAACGGAACCGTGTATGTGTACGATAGCACCAACAGTCACTCATCTATTGAAACGTTTACATTGGATCTATCTCACCCTTACAGCATCCAAACGAACTCTCATATCAACTTTGTTAGTGCAAGTGACTCTATTAGCGCGTGGACTACGGACGACTCTACTCCATATATTTATGCCGTTTCCAAAGCAACTAATGAATGCCTAGTTATTCGCAAAAGCGACATGACCGTTATCAGAAAGCAGGTCATAGGCGCTAATCCTACCGACATCAAGCTGCAAAATGGTAAACTGTATATTGCACTCGGAGGAGAAACTCATCTTGCTGTAGTTGATGCCTCATCGCTAGCTGGCAGTATAACGCCAGTAATTCGGTACTCACTAGGATCCAATCCGGATTACGTGTATCCAGCAGATCATTTACTTTATTATTGGGGACAATACTTTGTAAGCAATATGCGCGTATATGATTCGAATTATGGAACGAATCGGACATTGGCTGATAAATCGCTCCCCATGAATTTTAACTTGTACGGAGCTTTTTATGATACAGTGACCGGTGCCATGTACGGATCAGGCAGCGTAACATATGGTTCTCCGAACGGCATCTTTCAAATTGATCCCG
Source organism: Paenibacillus sp. P4_A9 (assembly GCF_056402415.1). Lineage (NCBI taxonomy): Bacteria > Bacillati > Bacillota > Bacilli > Caryophanales > Paenibacillaceae > Paenibacillus > Paenibacillus sp. P4_A9. The sequence continues at coordinate 62,690 of NZ_JBFUHL010000009.1, read as the reverse complement.
CTACTCTTACAGGTAAACAAGTCTTTAATCTAGATTTATGGACAAATCAGGGGCGGCTGTTTAAGGATGGCGATCAATTCTACTATGGTAACAAGCGCTATAGCGGTACTGGCGTCGTGTATGGAACTTATCCTGCTCCGGTCTTATATGCCAAAGATTCGCTAGTGTTTGGTGCAAACGGAATCTATGATCGTGACACATTCCTGAGTATTAAAGATTTGCCTTTTCCTGTTACCAACGCCTACGTTACTCAAAACGGAGAATTGTATATATCCAGTGATAAAAGCATTTATCACTTTGCAAGCTTATCCGATATAGATACGTACGTTCAAACGCATTTATTAGCACAAAAACCTTTTCTTTGGGACAGTAATACCGACGAAAAGCAGATTGGCGGCCATATCTTCTTAAAGCCAGCTGAAGATAGTGGAGTTGTCTCCAATTATGCGATTGCCTTTCTGAAGGCCAATCAACAAATAAGCCAATTTATTTATCCTCAAGAAATGAAGACACTTTCCGACGGAACTTTAGATTTTATTTTAAATACCACCCATGTACCCGATGATGCTGTTTCTCTAGGGGTTTTCTCTGTATTACAAAGGGACAACTATACAACCTTTCAACTCAATACTCCGGTTGTATTCCCGTTATGGGATTCTCCAACTTATTTGCCTGTGCAAGTCACTTTAACAGCAACCAAAGATGTGCCGGGCGAATTCAAAGGAGCTCTGCAATGGCAGCCTGCCACAAAGGAGACAGCAGGAGCGATATACCGTGTTTACTATATCAATGATGAAAACTTATTTGGAACACCACTGGCGGAGCTTGCCACAGGGCAACCCAATTACATGGTTCCACTAGACTTAAATCAGGTTCCTGCATCTGCGCGTGGCTTTGCTATCGTCGTTGAATTGCCGGATGGCAGACAGCCTTATTTTGTGAGTACAAAGATTTTTCCTAGAAGCGTAACACCTAAGCTGTCAGCTAGTTCCATTACAATCATCAAGAATTTAGATGTGCCGGATACAGTCACAGTAAACAACCTACAATCAGGTGATCACGCTCGTGTATACAGTGCTAACGGAGTTCTGCTTGGAGAAGGAACAGCTGGTGCGGGACTTCATGCTGTTACTGTCTACATTGGCGACGTCGGTTCCACTGGTAGTACAATCTTCATTACGAACCAAAGTTCTGGTAAAGCAGAGAGCGATCCCGTCTCAGTTCAAGTACCGCCAGCAATAGGGGGGGGCAATAACAGCGGCGGATCAGGTTCGGATCCATATGGACTAGGGGCTGATGTATGGTCAGATACTTCGCCGCTTCATGCAACGAACGTGACATCAACAAATGCTACCTTAACCTGGGCACTGAGCCAAAATAGCGCAAATGTTAATAAAATAAGAGTATATTTACTCAATGATCATACGATGTTTCCTTCATTTGAATTGAAAGTAGAAATCCATGGTCCTGTCACATCCTTTAATTTGACCGATCTTAGTCCTGATACTACCTATACCTACGTGTTGCAAGCAGGTGACTCCAAAGGACATTGGGGCGTATTGGGGGCGCCTGCAGTAAGATTTACTACGAAGCCGGCAGGATTCGTTGACAGAGATGCGCCAACTTGGTCCGAGAATAGCATAATGACGCATGCAAATGTGACAGACACCAGTGCCTCACTTGACTGGACTCCAGCAAATGATGATGTTGGCGTGGCTGCGTACAAGCTATACACCGTAACCGGAAACACCTATCAAGAATTAGCGACAGTAAGTAATGGAGTCCATTACAACTTGAGCAACTTGAAAGCTTCTACAACCTATACATTTACCATTAAAGCTGTGGATGCAGCAGGGAACGCGAGCAATTATGGGTCTATCTCTTCTTTCACCACGAATGCTGGAACCGTTGGCGGCGGCGGGGGTGGCGGCGGATTCGGATTCGCATTCCCGCCAAACATTAAACCAGCTCCGACTGTGGACAAAGATGGAAAAATGGCCTTTGATCTGACTCCCGATCGGGAGGATTTGCTTGTTGATCTAAAATCCAATTCAAAAGAGTTGCATCTTGACGCACGGTCAGCGGAAAAAGTAGACAAGCTCTCTATCAAGCTGGATGCCGATATCCTCCAAATGGCTGGAACGAACGACAAACCTTTGGTAATTACATCTAACAACGGAACACTTCATTTTCCACCTAATGCTATTCCGATTAAAAACGGGAAAAATCAAATCGAATTCAAGCAGGTTATTGAAGCTGCTCCAGCGGCAATTCCGCAATTCAAAGCTGTTTCATCCCTCTTTATTTTCCATTTAACAGAGAATGGTGAGCCGCTAGGCGCTTTCACTAAGCCTGTTCAAGCAACATTTGAATACGATTCAAATAAAGTAAGCGACCCTACCAAACTTGGCGTCTACGTGTTGAATGAGCAGACCGGAGAATGGAACAGCGTGGACAGTAGCATTCAGAGTGACGGGACTATTACTGCCTCATTGCCGCATTTTTCCACATATGCAGTTCTAGAGAAATTGAACGCCACAAAGTTCCTAGATATTCAAGGACACTGGGCCCAAAAAGAAATTGAACATTTGGTTGCCGATGGCATTATCGACGGTATGGACGCTTCGTCTTTTGAACCGGATAATCATCTGACAAGAGCACAATTCGTTTCACTGCTTTCAAAGGCATTGAAGCTAGGAAAACAGACCGAATCAGCTGATTTCGAGGATGTCTTGAGCAATTCCTGGTATAAGGACTCCGTTTATGCCGCTCAAAAAGCTGGTATTGTTAGCGGCCTGAATGACCATACCTTTGCTCCTGAAAGCAGTATTTCAAGAGAGCAAATGGCCGTCATGATGGTAAAAGCCTACTTATACGCAACGAAAAAGCAGCTCACTGATCTGTCCGTTCCGACAGAAAATACCTACTCAGATAATGAGAATATCAGTGACTGGGCTAAATCGTATGTTAAGATTTCAGCATTCTTAGGAATCATGAACGGATACGATGAACAACATTTCGCCCCTAACACTGAATCTTCAAGAGCACAGGCAGCTGTTGTCATTAACAGGTTGTTACAAATCATAGCTATGCAGTCCATGGCGTAACAAAGCAAAAAGCTCGTCTAAAAAGTTAAAAGATCGCCAACCACCTACCCTCGATGAAGGGCTGAAGGGTGTTGGCGATCTTCTTTTTGCTAGTCTGAGGAGTAACCGAAATTCACCCCGACAAGTCCAGCTCCATAGTCAGAAACTCATACTTCTCCTGCTTCGCAATTTCCCCCTTCCTCAAAGATAAAGGATGCTCTCCCTCATTCACAGGATTGCCCCCTTTTGAAGTTTGCTTATGTTTAGAAAATCTTCTTCTCCACACGATCCGCCTTCAAAATTTCAACTGCCTCCCTAAACCGAAGCGAATGCACAATTTCCCTTTCCCTGAGAAATTTCAAGCTATCCTGCAAATCCACATCATCCGTTACGTCGATTAACCATTGGTAAGTCGCTCTAGCCTTCTCCTCTGCCGCTATGTCCTCGTAGAGGTCGGCGATAGGGTCTCCCTTTGCTTGTATGTAGGCAGCTGTCCAGGGGACGCCTCCGGCGCTCTGATAGAAGAGCCCGCGATCATGAGCTACATAGTGATCATCCAATCCAGCCGCTTTCATTTGTTCCAAAGTGGCATCTTTCGTCAGCTTATAAACCATCGTAGCGATCATCTCAAGATGGGCAAACTCCTCCGTACCGATATCTGTCAACAAACCAACGACCTTATCCGGAATCGAATATCGTTGGTTCAAATATCGCAGCGCCGCAGCAAGCTCCCCATCTGCCCCCCCATACTGCTCAAGAAGCAGTTTGGCCATCCGAGGATCACATTTGCTAACTTTGACGGGGTATTGCAGCTTTTTCTCATAAATCCACATTGGCTATCCTCCTTAAAGTTTTCGTAAGAAAACTGGCTTCGTAAGCATTTGCTTAAACTTGCCATGGCCAAGGTGTTTCCACCCACTGCCACGGCGCTTTCGTGAAGCTATGTCCATAGGACATCAATGGGCCAAATTCCAGTTCAAACTGCTGAACCATGTGCAAACGTTTATGAGCAAATTGATTATATTGTTGGATCACGCTCAGATCGTCAGGGTGTGTATCCAAATAGAGCGTCAACTCCACCAATACAAAATCCACGGCTTGCAGATCGCGAAGCTGCTTGTAATAGGCTTCAGGTAGCACTCGCTCGCTCATGTAGATTGGCCTCCTTCATCGGCTCTTGGCTCCTGTATCGGCATCGGGTAAGGCCCGTAGAGTGCTGGCCAGAGCGTCCCTACTCTTAATGCGTCATACGGACTAAATTGTGGCAGTCCTGGCGGTTGAAAATGAATATATAACTGCGGCGGCGTATTATACCATTTCACTCGGATCGGTGGACAAGGGTCACACTGTCCGATATACGGGTACCACGCTTTAAATTGTGAGTACATACGTCTCCTCCTTTTTAGAGCCTATATGACTCGTTATATGCGGCATAACTTGACCAAAATCACCGATTTCCCATCTTTTTCGGGGAGATGCTCTTGTTTCGAAGGTGCAAACAAAAAAATCCCTCTCCGATTGCGCACACGCAATTCGGAAAAGGATTTCTTAAGCACTCTTTTAATCTAGTTTAATGTTAAAATTCAACACGCCCGCTTTGCGCAACGATTGATAAATAATGACGACCAATGGGCCGAGGAACAGGCCAGCAAATCCAAGCCACTCAAAACCAATGTACAACGAAATAAGAGCGGCTAACGAATTGATACCAACGGCATCGCTTAGCACTTTAGGTTCAAGGATACGTCTGAGTATGATCAGCACTAGGAAAAGAACAAACAATCCAATACCCATACCCGTATAACCCATAAGCAGCTGGTAAATGATCCATGGGATGAAAATAATACCGGTCCCAATCACAGGCAGGAATTCCATCACCATGACGAGCAGCGAAATCGCGAGCGGGTACTCTGCCCGAAGTACTAGCAGTCCAATGAAAGTCAGCAAATACGTAAAAATCGCCATGATCAGCTGCGCGCGAATGAAACCGAAAATAGCCTCTCGCAAATACGTCAGCACATGCTCCATTTTATCTTTGGATTTCGACTCAAACATCGAGAGAAACGCTACCTTCAATTTAGGCAAGTTGTACATGCACAAATACAGGGCAATCACGTACACAATCAACAACATGAATAAATTAGGGATTTTCCCGGCCATATTGAGGAAAAAACCTGATATTCCGCTCAGTATACTCGTTAAAGCACCTGTTAGCGTTTCTGTACTTTGTTCTAGCCAGTTCTGTACCTGCGCTGCCATTTCCGGCGATAAGGAATCATAGAATACTTGGGTTCGCACAACAGCTTGATCCACGTATTTATTGACATCCTCCATATAGTTCGGTGCTTTACGCCCAAGATCGATTAACTCAGTTACGACATTCATCCCAATAAAATAGACTAATGCCAGCATCAGAAGTGTAAATGCTGTACTAACAAGGGTTGCGGCGATAAAGCGGCTTATTTTCGCGACACGCGTCAAGAGAGACGTTAATGGGTCCAAGAAAATAGCAGTCACCAGTGCTAGGAGAAATGGCAGCCCTACGGTAAACAAACCGTACATCAGCAATAATCCTATCACAATGAGTATGGTTGTCTTAGGTGACATAGGGACTCCTCCGATTATTCATTTCCCGGTTTGATCTGTGTCGATATTCGTTATATGTATGCGTACAATACGTAATCGATCTACCTCAGTCACTTCAAACACATGGTTGGCGTAAGGTACTTTTTTACCTTTGACAGGCGCGCCTTCTACCTTCTTAAACAGCCAGCCCCCAATCGAATCCACATCATCGTCCTCAATTTGGAGGTCCAGCATATCATTTAGGTCTTCAAGCAATACACGACCATCGACAGATGTATATTTGTCTTTGACTTCCACACCAGGACGTTCGTTAACATCGAATTCGTCATGCAATTCACCCACGATTTCTTCGATGATATCTTCTAAGGCCAAAAGCCCCGCAGTTCCCCCATACTCATCAACGACGATTGCGAGTTGGGAATGCTTTTTCTGCATCAGCTTAAGTACCCGGCTAACTTCCATCGATTCAGGCACATTTAAAATGGGACGAACGAAGGTCTTGAGCTCCTGCTCGACATCAGGATCCGCCGTCAGCAGATCCGCAATATGCACAAAGCCTACAATGTTATCTTTATGCTGATCGGCAACAGGATACCGTGTATGTTTGGTTTCGTGAACGAACCGTAAATTATCGATAAAGCTTGCTTCCATATACAGACAATCCATATCTGTCCGCGGCAGCATCACTTCACGAGCGATGAGATCGGAAAATTCAAAAATGTTATCGAAAAGCGTCATCTCATCTTCATTGATATGGCCGCTTTTGACACTCTCATCCATCAGAATACGAATCTCTTCCTCCGTATGTGCTGCTTCATGCTCACCGGCTGGCTCTACGCCAATCATCGCAAGAAATTTGTTCGCCGCGCCATTAAGCACCCAAATAATAGGGCGAAACAGTCTGTAGAAAAACAATAAAGGTGCTGAAAGCCATAAGGAAGTTACTTCTGGTTTTTGTATGGCAAACGATTTAGGTGCCAGCTCACCCAGCACGATATGCAAAAATGTTATAAACCCGAAGGCAATAATAAAGGACAAAGTCGTTGTATACACAGACTCCCCTAAGCCAAATGTATGAAAAAGGGGCTCCATAATCAGATCATGAATCGCCGGTTCTCCAACCCAACCCAGCCCCAAGGAGGCGAGTGTAATCCCAAGCTGTGTGGCTGATAAATACCTATCTAGTTGGGATGTTAAGATACTCGCATATTTGGCTTTACTGCTGCCTTCATTTACGAGTTGTTGAATCCGAGACACTCGAACCTTCACAAGTGCGAACTCCGCTGCAACGAAAAATCCATTCAGCAAGACGAGTATAATAACCAGGAAAAGATTGAGTGCGATGGAACCGAAATCAAACGACGTATGTGCCAATATGTATTTCTCCTTCAGAAAGATGATTAGATAATAGCTTTACGACTTTTGAAATCCACATTTCGATAGTACGAATCAGCAACAAGCAGGTTGGGTCCGCAACAAGAAGCAGCACTACAGAAGCAGTTCACGCGCTGGTTCAGCTGATTATTCTCCCAACGTGCAAAGATGGCATCAAGCCCATCATCATGTATATTTCCAAGCGGAGGCTCATTAGCAAAATCGGTTACGAAAACCTCGCCTGTGAACGTACTGACGTTCAATCGGTTTCGTCCATCGGGGTCGTTACGAACCGTTACATTCTGTTCCTCACGTAGACGCTTAACTAACCTGCGGTCCTCCTCCAGTTCATTACATGCGAAGAAAGGCAGCGTTCCGAATAGCATCCACATGTCTGGATTACGTTGATCTAACAAGCGATGGATACTCGCGCGCAATTCATCCAGCGAAACCATCGGAAGATGTGAGGCGAAGGAGCTCGCATACATCGGATGTACCTCGTGACGTTTGCACCCCATTTCATTAATCAGCTGATGAATCTCAGGCAATTTCAAATGGGTCCGCGTATTAATCATCGATTCTGCAGAGACGTACAGTCCGCCTTTGCTGAGTGCGATCGTATTATTAACCATGCGCTCATACATCCCTGATGCAATTGCTTGACCAACAGGACGCTGTGCGTTCACAAACCCTACTTGATGGAAATCATCTGCATTCAAATAATTGAACGAGATATGCATCACATCGAGATAAGGCGCAAGCAGCTCATATCGCTCCAAATCCAAGGTTAAATTCGAATTAATTTGTGTGCGAATGCCCCGCTCCCGAGCATACTTGAGAATCGGAAGCATGTAATCCTTCACGATCTTGATGTGGTAGGACGGCTCGCCGCCAGTTAGGCTGATCGTTTCCAAATGCTCGATCTCATCAAGCTTTTGTAAAATGACCGGCAACGGAATACGAGGCCCTTCTGTCATCGTAAGTGAATCCCCAACTGCACAATGCTCACAACGCATATTACACAAATTGGTGATGGTTAGCTCTATACTTGTTAAGACATGTTTCCCGTATTTCCGATACGACCGAATGGGGTCCCATGGATCATAATGGGGAGTTAACTCCGGTAAGATGGAGTGTGATACGTTCCTATTCATGCTGTTTACACCTGACCTATCATTTCCTATTCAAGAACATGTTACTACCTTTTATGCCTATACCTATGCCCTTTATTGTAACTTATGATTCACAAAAAAGGAAACTGGGGAARTAATTGCAGATGGTGCTTACTGCTTATCCACTTTCGCTTGAGGCTTAACTCGGAGCCATCTCGGTGCCCACCAATTAGCATCGCCTAGCAGCTTCATAAGCGCAGGAACGAGCATGACTCTTACAATTGTGGCATCGATCAATACGGCAAGTCCAAGACCCAGTCCCAGCGCCTTCATGATTTCAATATCCGTGAAAATAAATGAACCCACTACGACAACAAGGATGAAAGCTGCGCTTGTTATCAAGCTTCCCGTTTTTTTCAACCCTTCTGCTGTACTCTGATCATTGTCGCCGCTTGCCTCATATTCTTCCATGATACGTGAAATAAGGAACACTTCGTAATCCATGGAAATGCCAAAAACGACACAGAAGATGATCACTGGCAGCGTTGCACTCACATATCCGATCGACGTAATGTGCAGCATATCTGCCATATACCCATGTTGAAAAACTAAAACAACGATGCCTAAGCTAGCACCCAGACTAAGCATATTCATAAGCACAGCTTTAAGTGGAAGCAGAACAGAACGAAAAGCAAACATCAGAACAAGATAAGTAATTCCCATGACGAAAATTAAGACTGCAGGAATTTCCTTTTGAATGCGATCAATGATATCCAGCCGATAGGCAGGTCCGCCAGTAACCGCAGTCTCTAATCCCGCTTTATTCAGCATGCGAAGCTCGTGAACAAGCGTATCCGTCGCAGGGTCATCCGTATCCTTCTCAGGTACAACGACCAACAAAGCGGTATGGCCATTCGCTAATTGCGTGTCTTCAAGCTGCTTTTTAACATCAGGATTTGCCAACATGCCTGCAAGCTCAGCATCGGAATGCGCCCCTAGTACGCTTAGATAGCTCTGGACCTCTTTTACACCAGCGACAGCTTTAACCCGATCAGTGTACGCGTGAATCTCCCCAATCGAAGCTGACGACCAAACCTCATCTTTCGTATGTATCACAATTTGAATCGGCCCTGTCATTCGAGGGTCATAGGCGGTTTTCATCAGTTCTGCTCCAAAACGGGATTCATAGCTCGGAGGAAGCACTTCCGCATTCGGCACACCTAATTTCATATGACTGAGGGGCGTCATACTATAGATCAACACGCCACCTACAAGAACAACTAAAATGACCGGACGTTTCATCACCGCATAAGCGATTTTTTCCCAAAACAAGGATGTTCCTTGCTTGCGGAATCGTTTAGGAACAACCTGTAAGGAGTTAATACGATGACCAAGAACTCCTAGAAGCGCTAGCAGCACCGTATTGGCAACAATCACAGAGATGGAAACAACGATGACACCCCCTAGACACAAGGAGCGGAAGAAGGTCAAATCTACAAAAAACATGCCCAACAAACCAATGAGTACAGCGATACCAGAGAAAAATATCGATTTACCAGCGGTTTGACAAGTCATCGCTACGGCATCGGCGACATTCCTTTGGACTTTGAGCTCCTCACGAAATCGGCTGACCAGGAAAAGCGCATAGTCAATACCGACAGCAAGTCCCAGCATCGTAACCATATTAGGCAAAAAATTCGATAACGATTGGTGCTGTGCGATAAAATAGGTAACGCCAAGTGTAAGGGTCACACTCATTATACCCACGATCATGGGTAAGAGCGCTGCAACGAATGTACCAAAAACAATAAGCAAAACAATAAGTGCAATCGGTAAACCAATGGCTTCCGACTTTGCAATATCATGTTTACTGGCTACTTGCATGTCATATAGAATCGCTGGGCCCCCAGTTACATACACGTCCATACCTGGAGGCGGATGCACATATGACTTGAGCTCTGGATATTTCTCTAACGCAGGATCCGTATCCAACTCGAGTGATACGGTAACAGCTTGAACATCTAGATGTCCTTCTTTACGAGGTGTGGATACAAACTTCACACCCTCTACATAGGGCAACTCTTTCAGTTCAGTAAGAGAGTCCATAATCGCATCTTGCTGCGCTTTCTCTGTTAAATTAAGACCGTTGATACCCTGATAAACGAAATTCAGCTGTGTTCCCGGCACGCCAAGCTCATTCCGCATTTGAATCAAGCCCAGATCGGATTCACTCCCTTTTGGCGTAAACCCGTTGTCCTTGAGCATACTTGGCGTTTTTTGAGCGAAGACAGCAAAGATGAGCATGAAGATGATTCCGATTGTTAACACGAGCCAGCGGAACTGAAACATGGCATGGCCCCATCTCCAAAACTTTCCTTGTACCGTGGACTCCCGCATCGTACATCCTCCTTGATCTACAAAAAGAACCTGGTTTCCCAGGTTCTTCATTCAATAAGTGCTATATCTGTTCTAAAGAATTGTTGGCATACTTAAATCTATTTCCGATTCGCTGACTTTAATTTCCCCAATTTCGGAAATTAATATCGACAGCTTGCTTGAAAGGTCGATTTCATAGGGTTCTTTAAGTACAGTACCTGCCTCATCTTGAAGCACGCGTATAATCGGTCTTTGCGGAACAGCCATGTTCAGCTTGGATACAATGCCGTATTCGCCTGTATTCAAGCGTACCGTAATACCTAATGGATAAATGGCAATTTTGTCACGGAATAACGCAATCTGACTTTGATCATACATCGTTCCAGAGCCCGCAAATAGCTGCTCCATCGCTTCATGCGGCAATAAAGGTCTTCGATATACCCGTGTTGTCGTCATAGCATCATAGGAATCAACGAGTCCAATCCATCTAGCGAACTCATTGATTTCACTACCTTGAATCCCCCGTGGGTATCCACTGCCATTAATCCGTTCATGATGCTGCAGGGCACAATGGGCAGAAAGAAGTGGGATATTCGGCTCATCTTTCAAAAGATTGAAACCATAGGTCGTATGATTCTTCATCTCTTTGAACTCATCAGGTGTTAGCTGAGAAGGCTTGCGCAGAATTCCTAACGGTACTTTCGTTTTCCCAATATCGTGCAATAACGCACCCAAACCAAGTGTCTCCAGCTTATCCCGACTATACCCATAACTGATTCCAAGCATAATCGCATATATACTTACATTCACAGAATGCTGAAATAAATAGTTATCTTTCACATTCATATTATTGAGCATGACCATTGCACCCTCATGAGCACTGAGATCATCAATAATCATCTTCATGACATCACGAAAATTACGCCCAATATCGTAATAATTAACGGCTCCGCGTTTATTCGAATCCTCCATTACCTTCTTAAAGGTATTACGAATTTCGGAAACCGCCTTGCTTCTTGTTTCATCTTGAATCACATCTTCTTGAATAATGTCATTCGTTCTTGCGTCTTCTATGTAAATATAATCAATTCCATTGCTAAACAAGCGATCAAGGAGTCTCTGTGTAAGCTCAACATTAACGGCCAGAAGAACCATACCATCATCGTTGTATATATTCTTGGCCAGCCTCATTCCAGGTTGACACATGTTGATCGGCATAAACAGCATTTCAGGACCCCCGCTTAGGTGAGCATTAAGTACTATTTTAATGTAATAGATTTTGCCCAAAAGTTCAATACAAAAAACCGCGTCTTTCGACGCGATTCGCTAGATTTATGAGACTTTCTACTTTAAAAACATATAAAGCGCGAAAATAATCGCAACTGCGAAACGATAATAGGCAAAGTAAGTTAGCTTCATCTTTTGTACAAATTTAATGAAAGATACGACAGCCAGTAACGCAACAACGAAAGCCACTAGAAATCCTACAATAAAAAAGGGCAAATCAGTCGTAGAAAGCGCATCATAATTTTTCAAAAAGTAGACGCCTGAAGCTCCGAACATAATTGGAATCGCCATGATAAACGTAAAGTCGGCTGAAGCCGCTCGGCTAACGCCAGACAGCATACCGCCAGCGATCGTGGAGCCTGATCGGGAAAAGCCTGGCCAGATGGATATGAGCTGCCATAATCCAATTGCAAAAGCTTGTCGATACGTCAGGTCATCCAGAACCATCGTCTTCGGCCGTTCCTTCTTCTTCTCGGCAATGATCAAAAGAATACCGCCAAGCACGAGACCTACTAACACAGTTGTCGTGTTGAATAACTTCTCATCCACAATATCATTAAATAAGACGCCAATCACACCAGCAGGCACGATACCAATTAAAATGTGAATTAAATTCAGCTTTTTCCCTGTATTACTTTCACTCTTCCGTTTCACGAGTCCAAATAGAGATAGGATTCGCTTCCAATAGATAATGACAACCGCCATGATGGCACCCAACTGAATCACGAAATCAAATGTTTTCATAACTTCATCATTTTGTGTGTTTAATAAGCTTTGCGCCAAAATCATATGTCCTGTCGATGATACGGGTAAAAACTCAGTCAAGCCTTCAACGATCCCAATGATGATCGCTTCAAAAATTGTATGCATAATTGCCCCCTATGACCTGATAAATATCGTGAATCCTTCTTCATTTACCTATTCTACCTGTTTGGGAGTGGGTCTGACAATATCTGTGTACCTAGGCATATGGCTGCTTGCAATCGCGGCCTCATCTTGCAGTTGATCCGCCAGTACGTCACGGATAAATTCTGGCAGCATGTAGACGATCTGCTTGCCCCGGCTCAGCGATAAATAGCCGGAACCGAACGTAAACATATCGATCGTTCCGACGAGATAGGAATGTTCTGGATCTAGCAGCTCCTCGCCAACATGCACGGCGAGAATGCGTTCATAGGGAGGGCGCGTGGCATCCACTTGGACGGTTATCCCGTCCACACAGAGCACGCCGAGCACCTCCCCGCGGAAGCCGTAGCCGCGTATCGGCTTCTCCATGAATTCGTCAAGCAGCGACTCTTCGAGCGCTTGACGAATATCCGCGCCGCTGAGCAGCATGCGGCAGGGATTGATCGGGCCGGGGCAGATTTCCAGCAGCCGGCCCCGGGTCAAGCCCCCCTCCTTCAGTCCCTGAAGGAGCTGCCCGCTATTGACCAGCCCGATCTCGGCGCTGGTCCAGCGGCGAATACCCGCGGCAAGCAAGTTGCCGAGCGGGGATTCGCCGTACCAATCCAAGCGCAGCGGCTGCTGCAGCTGCGCCACCTCCACCGCCAGCGAGGCTGCGCTGGCGATGCGATAGTGCTCCAGCAGCGTGGTCACGCTGCTGTCTTCTTCACTGTCCGCCGTCATCGGGACGACACGGCCGTGCATCTCCACGATCCGGCGCTGCGCCGGGTCGTAGGCAAGTTCGATATGGCCGGCATACTGACCGAACTTGCCGGCCGCACAAATATAAGTGCTGCCGAGCAATAGCGGCTCTTCAAGGAGATGATGCGTGTGTCCGCCTAGGATCACATCGATGCCTTCCAGCTCCTCAGCCATTCGCTGATCGGTCCTCAGGCCCAGATGCGACATGACGATAAGAATATCTACCTTAGGTCGCAGAAGGCTCACATGGGCGCTTACAGCCATCATAGGATCGGATACATGCCAGCCCAGCAGCTCATAGTAATCCTGATAAGCCGCAGTGACCCCTATCAATCCAATACGAAGACCCGACTTCTCAACGGTAAGCGTCGGCAGCATCCAATCCGGCGTCTTCTTAGTAGATATTTCGGTAATATTGCTGCCAATGATCGGGAATTGAGCATGTTCTAGCACAACAGCTCTTAGCCAATCCGGAGTGAAGGTCAATCCTTCATTATTTCCCAAAACCATCGCATCATAGCCTGTGGCATTCATAATTTCTAAGTTCGCGATCGCATTCGTTCCTTCTGTCTCAGGGAACATCCGATCCATATGATCGCCAATATCGAGTGTCAATACCTGATGTGGCGGCCAGAGGCGGCGAACACGATCGAAATACGCGCTTATTTTGGGCATCTGTTCAAAATGACTGTGAATATCATTCGTATGTAAAATGACTAACCGTTGCAAGGGGGCCGACATCCCGTTCACCTCTCTTCGAACTAAACTCGTTTCCTAGCATGTCACTATGTTATGCAAGTATCCGTCTGCTCATTTCTTGAATTTCAACTCATCGAGTGCCACTTTGTTCTTAAACCCATACGTCGCTTCCTCGCCCAAAGCCGGTTCGTACAGAAACCATATCTTTACAATACTTTTGACATTGAGACATTCGCTGCTTCCATCAGGTACGTATAGTCGAATGGGATACCCTTTCTTCAGCGGTTGTCCCTCCTGTGCATATAGAAAAAGGGCTTGATCCACCTGTGACCATGGTATTAACGCTTGGAACTCATCTACGGCTTCCACCCTCACGTGGGTAGGCTCCTCGCTTCCATCATTTTGCCCCTTGCTTGACCAGTTGTGGTACCACGTTTTGAGATCAAATGCATCTCCCTCCACAGCGGGTACACGATCTTGAATGTTCAACCGGTGTTCCGCCAAAGCGACCATTTCAGGGACGGTAAAGGTTACATTCTTATTATGTATGTCAGACACTTCTATAAGTAAATTAGTTTGCATGTTTAGATCTCCTTCCCTATTTCAGAGGCTTTTCCTATCAAAGGATCACTCCATTATACCATTTTTAGGGCAAAATATGATATGCTGTAAGGGATTCTAACACCTATGGCTAGGAGATACAAATTGAACCTACACATCCAACTTTTCGCAGGTCTTGTCGACCTATTCGGGACTTCTGTTCTAACGATTTCCTTCGAACAAGAGTCCATTACGATCGCACAATTAAAGGATAAAATCATGACTGACTATCCTGCAGCTGCGGCTCAACTTCCTATATGCTTTTTCGCCAAAAATCAAGCTTATGCTGGTGATCAGGATACCGTATCCGCTTCTGATGAGCTTGCTCTCATTCCGCCTGTTTCGGGTGGACAACCTTCCCTTTATGAAATCACCCATTCTTCTATTGATGTTACATCAGTGACCTCAAAGGTGAATCATCCCAATCATGGCGCTTCACTTGCTTTCATCGGTACTACACGAGAAATGACTTATGGACAGCGTACCGTCCTATTGGAGTATGAGGCTTACGTCCCTATGGCCTTGAAAACGATGGCGAGCATCGGTGAGGAAATCGATGCCAAGTGGCCTGGCACCATGTGTGCCATCACCCATCGTTTGGGTAAGGTTGCGATTGCAGAGGCGAGTGTCGTCATCGCCGTATCTTCTCCTCACCGTATTGATTGTTATGAAGCAAGTCGCTATGCGATTGAGCGATTGAAACAAATTGTACCCATTTGGAAAAAAGAAATATGGGAAGACGGGTCCGAATGGAAAGGTAATCAAACTGGACCCTGGAATCCGCTCCAAGCACCGAAGGCTGAATACTGATTTGATCGGAGATGACTTAACTTGGATCCACATTTACATACAGAAGCAGTTCCAGACGTTGACCCGCGTTATTCGAGACAAATTCTATTCCCCCCCATCGGACTAGAAGGTCAGCGAAAGCTAGGCCACGGACGAGTTGCCATTGTTGGAATGGGTGCTTTAGGCACCGTTCTTGCCAATCATATGGTGCGTGCCGGTGTTGGTTATGTCCGTATCATTGATCGTGATTTTGTAGACAAGAGCAATCTGCAAAGGCAAATGCTCTACGATGAAGAGGATGCTGCTGCTACAATTCCTAAGGCGATTGCTGCTGCGAAACGTCTACAGCTTGTCAATTCAGCTGTCGTTATTGACCCTCATGTCTGCGATCTTAACGCTACGAATGCGGAACACTTGCTGCATGATATCGATGTCATTCTCGATGGCACGGATAATTTTGCCGTCCGTTTTCTGCTAAATGATGTCAGCATGAAATTAGGCATTCCTTGGATCTATGGCGGTGCTGTTGCCTCGAGAGGCGTCTCTTTGACGATTCTCCCTGAACAAACACCTTGTTTGCGCTGTCTATTTTCACAAGCACCTGCTGCGGGCACTACGGATACTTGTGATACAGCAGGGGTCATTGGCGGTATCATACATGTTGTCGCTTCTTTTCAAGCCACAGAGGCACTCAAGCTGCTCGTAGGAGCTACCGATCAGCTCAATCTCAGCATGCAGCAATGGGACTTATGGTTCAATCAGAACTCAGCGATACGGGTATTAGGGGCTAAGAAGTCGGATTGTCCCGCTTGTGCCAATAAGCAATATGAGTACTTAGATGCGATTCTTGAAAGCGATACAATTCAATCCCTCTGCGGCCGTAATTCGGTTCAGATTCATCCGATCATCCCAAGCACACACCCTCTGGAATACTGGGAAGAACGGTTAAAACCGCTTGGTCTTGTTGAAAAGAACCGCTTTCTGTTGAAGTTTCACGCTTCTGCGGATATTCAAATTATTCTATTCCCTGGCGGTCGTGTTCTCATTCAAGGGACTGAAGATTTAATTCAAGCCAAAAGTCTTTACAGCCGTTATATTGGGATGTAGTATTACTACTATATACCTACGTGATATCTGGACTTGGAGAGGAGCTTCTATGCGTGTACATGTGCTTCAACTTATCGTTGGTGACAAATTAATTTCCGATTCCTACAATTCAGTAGGTCTACATCTCCTATCATCAGACACGGTTCTCGATGCTGGAGACATTTCAATGCTTAATCGCCACAGTGTGGATTATGTTGATATAGCGCCAAGAAGCAGTGAAATCGAGAAAGTCGTCGAAGAAAAACCGACCAGACAAGCAAATGTATTGCAGATTAACTCATTTAACAGCGCTGTTCAAGGCATTAAAGAGATGTTTGAAGCTTTGCAAGACGGAGGTTCTCTTCGCAATGAAGCTGTAGAATCCGCTTTCAATCCGATGATTGACAGCATTCATGAGGAGAAAGATGTTGTCTCTCTACTCCTTTCATTGAACAGTCAAGACGATTACACCCTTCAGCATAGTGTCCAAGTAGGTATGTTATCCTATTATATTGCCAAATGGATGAACAAATCGGAGAAAGAAGCGTTAGTGATCGGTAAAGCAGGTTATTTACACGATATTGGGAAAAGTAGAATTCATCCGGATATTTTGAATAAACCAGACAAGCTAACGAAGGACGAGTTCGAGGAAGTTCAGAAGCATACCATTTATGGCTATGACATCATTCGTAAATCAATAAAGGACGATACATTAGCTCTCGTTGCTCTTCAGCATCATGAGCGTATGGACGGCTCCGGCTATCCGCTCCGGAAATTCGGTACGGACATTCATTCTTATTCGCGTATTGTCGCGGTTGCAGATGTCTACAGCGCAATGATATCAAGCAGGGTCTATCAACAACGACGTGATATGCTGCATGTTCTTAAGGAACTGCACCGCATGAGCTTTGGTGAGCTGGATCCCAAAATCACGCAAGTATTCATTCGTAATATGATTCCTAACTTTATTGGTAAGAAGGTGTCTCTGAGCGACGGACGTGAAGGAACCATCATTATGACGAACCCTACCGATTTCTTCCGACCGCTCATTAACATCGACAATCAATTCTTGGACTTATCGCAACTCGCCAATATAGAAATTACAACAATTGCGATCTAATACAAAGGCAAGTTAAATAATTAGACTGCTCACCGAAATCGCAATACCAATATATACAGCAGCCAGTAGGGTACCCACAGCAACATTACCTTGCTTCAACTGATCTGATAGCTTCATACCTGGGGTTAACCAATCAAAAACCCAATATGAAGCTATTAAACATGCGTACCCTACCGCAAACCAAAGACTCATATGCCAAATGGAGGAGTTCGTGTAGGCAGCAATGGCTAGAATGATGGCAGTCGCTACGAACTTACCTCCCATGGTGATGCCTACGGCCACATTGCCACTATTTATTTCTTCCATGTCGCGATAAGGTGTCATTAAACTAAAGATGTACATCCCTGCAAACTGTAGCAGGACGATAACAAATAAACTAATCACTAGATCCAAAACGATCACTCTGCCCACCCCCGAAATTTAGCCATGGATTGATCAAAATCTGAATAATCATGTACTTCCTCTAGAACAACGCCTACTTCTTTTTTATCCTTAAAAGTTTGATAACGAGCTTCTGGAATCGGTTGCTTGACCTTCTGGCCAGTTGGCAATTCTACCACGGCAAAGAATCTAAATTTGCTATCAAGTTCCGTTTTATAAACTCCGACCAACTTCACATCCGTCTTTATTTCTACTTTCAACTCTGCCAGATCCTTGTCTGCTTCTTCTTTTGTTTTGAAAGACTTTATGGGCTTCCACTGCGACAAGGTGACATCGTTCTTCCCTTGACTATCCGCTTTCATCGTTGCCTGCATATAGCTCAATACCCAAATGGTATCTCCTGTCGCAAAATTCTGATCGTTGGAAATTCGATCATTGTTAGGCAACAGCACCATGTCGCCATCGATTAAATCGCCGACCTTCACTTGCTGAACTTGATAGTCCCACGGAACTTCACCTGGTGTAGCATTCGTCATTGTTGCTGCGTTCCCGGATGTTGTTGTGCTCAGGACGGATGGTTTTTTATCGAATGCCATGCTGAACATCCATATAATAACAATGATTCCGATAAGTCCTATTGCCAATAGCATGAATCTTCCTTGTTTCAAGGCGCTTTCACTCCAATCGCCACAAATTGACTTGCATTTCCCGTTATGATTCCGCCTGCTCTTCCTAGAAGCCCGCAAGGCTCACCATTCAATACAAAAAGGCCTGTTAATAAATGACCTTGGCCATGCTGGAAGGAAAGCCGCGGCAAATCTGCCCGCTCTTGGTACACACGTTTAAAAAACACACTTGTATCAAAGCCCGCTTCATCCTTGAACTCCAGCTCTCCTTGCTCGTTATACAGCTCTACAGAGCCGCCCTCACGTCCAAACATCGACTTGGACACATAACTGCCTTCGAGGATTGGAGCCATGTAAGTAGCCAGCATGTAGGTCTTAATCACCTCGTGCTCATCTAGCGTAAATAGCTCCGAATATCTCTTATGAAGATCCCAAATTAACGCCTGTAAGCCTTTGGATTGCAGAACTACAGCGTGCAAGGGATTAAACAAGTGAAGGAATTGTTCTTCGATTGCATACGACAGTGCCTCTCCCCCGTCGTCAACCCCCATCCACTCCTTTGGATATAGGGCAAACATACGCTGAATGGTCTGATCAGTTCCAACCTTGACGACGCCCTCGTCAATCCATAAATCCAAACAATCCACACATGTCATCTCTCTCTGGCTATGTGCGACAAGCGCATTTATCGTGCCAGTGTCTTCCGCATGTTGTCCGTATGCTATGCACGCCGCGTAATCGGGTGCCTCAATTTCCCATGCAGCTTTAATGAGCTCTTTCATCCTGACATTCGGTGATTGGGCACCATATTGCTCACAGAGCCATGGGGTGGCAATGGCAGCTTCGACATAGCCGGTAGGTGTATCTGCGTTCAGTTCAAGCAGTTTAATCGCACCATCCTGACCGACGGAAAAATCAAATCTGGCGTAACGGCTTATGAAGCCTTCTGCATTGGGTTCAAGCCGATCCAACCCATCCCACAGCACTTCAGGTATGGATAAGTCTGCATAAAGCTCTCGATTCCCATGAACATAACGGACCGCTTTATCAAACACCTGCCATAGCCCTGTTGCGGCATGAATAAGTTCCTCGTAGACCTCGCCCGGCATAGCGACGAGCTGATCAATCCAGTAGTCTTCCTTCTCCAAATTGGCCCATGTGAACCCAAGTTCCGCCAATTGCTGAACTCTGAAGTCTCTGTCAGGAGCTGGTGTCCCTATAACTTCAAATCCCATTCGATTAACCCCCAGAGCTTGAGCTTGAGGATGAGCTAAAGCCGCTTGATTTACCACCTATGCTGCCTGAAGAGGTTGAAGTTGATTTGGTGCTGCTGGAATTAGAACTGTTAACTGAAGAACTTGTCGTGCCTGATTTCGTGGTAGTTGACGATTTATTCGTTGTAAAGGTTCCACTTCCGCTTGAGGTTGTAGGCGTCTTGGTGGTGGAACGATTCGTAAACGAGCTTGGTTGATACGTTTTATTGACATATGGGGTATTCGAACGATAATAATACGAACGATGATTGCTCCCCCAGCTGCTAGATGAATATGGGCTTACCGTGTTGAAAATAAGATGATACAGGAGAAGATCATCCCATCCAAAACCACTACCCGATACCTGATTCACAATGATAGGAGCACTGCTGCCACCCGTTGCGCTCGGGGTTGGCGATGGTGATGGTGAAACTAAGCTCTTATCTGGCGGGACGGGTAAGCTCCAATCCACTTGTGGATCGTAATACGCTTTAACGTCTTCATTCGACCATTCCACCAATTTGGATGAACTTGTATTCGGACTTGGCGTCTCTGCAGCCTGAGCCGATACCAACAGCATTTGACTTAACAGAATCAGACTGAGCGAAGCTGATAGTACTTTAAGCGGTCGTTTCACGACTTGCTCCCTCCCCCTTCTGAGCTGGCTGCAACGAGAAGCAGTTCAAATACTTGGATATCTAGATTTAATCGACCTTCAATCATTTCGAATTCCTTCCCGCCAACGAGAATGAAATTAGCCACATTTAAGGCTTGAATCAGCTTATCATCCCATGCGCGCTCACCGATTTGGAGCAGTTGCCCATCCAGCAATTTTTCATAAAGCATAATTCTCATTCTTCCATGCCTCCCTCCGCAAAAAAGTTCCTACTCATTTAAACGCACGAAGGATTCAATTGTTTCAAAATCATGAGAAAAACTTCAATCGAAGTCCTTCGAGGATGAGCGACCGCGTTTTAAAGGTAGTTTTTATCGCCAAATAGAAAGATGTTTTCGGGAACCGAAAACTTATACTTTCTAATGTGGTCAAAAATAAAAGCCTATCCGAGGGATAGACTTTTACCATTACGTCCATTAATAGGCAACTCGTTTTGCTTTGAGAAATGTTTTTTTCCAATATGGTTTGTTAATATTCGTGATTTGTACGCCATTTTTCGGCGCAGTGTTTGCATTAAGCATCTGCATATTTCCAATATAAATACCAACATGCCCGACCGTTTTGTTCGATTTGAAGCGTCCTGGCACATAGAAAAACACCAGATCACCCTTACGCAACGATTTGCGGGAGACCAAGGAGCCGTAAGTCGCTTGTTGGCGAGATAGCCGCGGTAGCTTAACATTATATTTCCCGAAAATATATTGGGTGAATGTTGAGCAGTCGAATCGGCCTGTTTTGGGATAGGGCCCTGTTCCAAATTTATATTTGACACCTAAATATTGCTTTCCTTTATTAATCATGGCATTGATATCGATGTTCTTCAGAACTGGCACTGCTTCTTCTTGATCATAAGGGGACCAAACTTGTATATCACCTATTGATTTATTAGGCATCAATGCCGGATTTGCGCCTGCTCCATTGTCTTTGAAGGGATCAGTAGGATCATCTCCGAAATCCAACTCTGATGAATTGTCATTCACATTTACGGTATCATCTTCATTTTCGATGATGGCGGTCGGGGATGCGTGAATTAGCACATCACTTTTTCTCACTTCATATGACATATCATCTTGAAATAAATCAGCCAAGCCCGAGACAGGCAAGTAAGCCGTAGCTCCCTCTTTCACAATTGGCTGACTCAATTGGATTTCCGCGCCATCCTTAATGGCTTTTTTCGAGTTCATGATTAATTCAAAGTTGGCATCATTATCGCCTAATAACAACTTACTCTCGGATTCTTCCCATTCAGATTGGAATTTTAACGTTTTAATTAATTCTTGAGCAGATACATAATTCACATTACCAATCTGTTTCATTGGGAGGGTAGCGTCATTGTTCCCGAGCGCGATGATATCTTTTCCCGCTTGAGACAGACTCTTAGTAACCGAGTTTCCTTGGCCTGTTTGACCTGTAGGACTCTGCGATGGTGTTACACTTCGAGGTCTCGCATAATCCTTCCCACATGCTGTCGTAATCGCCAGCACGACGACCATACTTCCTATTGCAGGTGCCTTTAGCTTACTCCACATGAATTTCTCTCTCCTTAAGGAACGCATTATTATCCTTTATAGAGTGAGACAACTAGCATGCAAATATGCAATCAGTTCGCTCAAACTGTCTTGGAGTATGTTGGAAAGTCGGACGGATATTGCGGAAAGGAAACACAGTCTAAATGTGGAATACATACATATATTTGTTCAAGAAGGAGTGATGGTATTGGGTATTTTCAGTGGAATATTAGGAAATTTATCGGAGGTTTCTGTTGAGGAGCTTTCGAAGCAGTACGGTGTGTATCTTATGCCAAATGAAACCATTTCTACAGGCTTCAAGCTAGTAAGAGATTCTTTCGTTATCACTGACGAGCGTATTATCCTGATTGATCACCAGGGTGTTACTGGCAAAAAAACCAAGGTTTCGACCATTGATCTAGACTCGATCTATGAAGTCTCGATGGAATCTGGCGGTACAGGCTTTGATGACAGCGAGTTAATCATCCATTACATAACCTCACCTTATTACAAAGCGAACAACATCTCTACCGCGGCTTATCGCTTTGAGTTTAAGAAAAAGTTCAATATCCAATCGCTCTATGTTGCTCTCCAATCGGCAGCGACACAGAATCGTAAGCGTATTAACGGTTAACATACAAAAAAAGCGTCCCAGAGAATTATCTCTGGAACGCTTTTTTTATTGTCAGGAGATTAACCGATGGACCCTTCCATCTCAAACTTGATGAGACGGTTCATTTCCACGGCATATTCCATTGGAAGTTCTTTGGTGAATGGCTCAATGAAGCCCATAACGATCATTTGCGTAGCTTCTGCTTCCGTAAGTCCACGGCTCATGAGGTAGAACAATTGATCCTCAGATACCTTGGATACTGTCGCTTCATGCTCTAGCGTAATGTTATCGTTCAAGATTTCATTGTAAGGAATTGTATCTGATGTCGACTCGTTATCCAAGATTAACGTATCGCATTTGATGTTAGCTTTGGAACCTTGGGAATTACGCCCGAAGGAAGCCAAACCACGGTATGTTACTTTACCGCCATGCTTGGAAATCGATTTAGAAACAATCGTCGATGTTGTATCTGGTGCCAGATGCGTCATTTTCGCGCCCGCATCTTGATGCTGACCTTTGCCCGCTACAGCGATGGAAAGAACCATCCCTTTAGCGCCGCGGCCTTTAAGAACAACAGCTGGGTACTTCATCGTAAGCTTGGAACCGATGTTACCATCAACCCACTCCATCGTTGCTCCTTCTTCTGCAACCGCACGTTTGGTAACGAGGTTGTAGATGTTAGGTGCCCAGTTTTGGATCGTTGTATAACGAGCACGGGAGTTTTTCAAACATACGATTTCTACTACTGCGCTATGAAGGGAGTTTGTGCTGTAGATAGGAGCTGTACAGCCCTCAACGTAATGCACCAAGCTTTCTTCGTCCGTAATAATCAAAGTACGTTCAAATTGACCCATGTTCTCGGAGTTAATACGGAAGTAAGCCTGCAAAGGCACTTCACATTTCACACCTTTTGGTACGTAAATGAAGGATCCACCGGACCATACTGCGCTGTTTAGAGCAGCAAATTTGTTATCCGTAGGAGGAATGATCGTTCCGAAATACTTTCTGAACAACTCCGGGTGTTCGCGAAGAGCTGTATCCGTGTCGGTGAAGATAACACCTTGATCTTCAAGCTCTTTTTGCATGCTGTGGTAAACGACCTCGGATTCATACTGTGCAGATACACCAGCTAGGAACTTTTGCTCTGCTTCAGGAATACCAAGCTTGTCGAATGTTTCTTTAATTTCCGTAGGAACTTCTTCCCATGTTTTACCTTGCTTCTCGGATGGACGAACATAGTACTGGATATCATTGAAATCCAAGTCATCCATGTTTCCGCCCCAGCGCGGCATTGGCATTTTGAAGAATTGCTCAAGTGATTTCAGACGGAATTCCAGCATCCATTCTGGTTCGTTTTTAATTCTAGAGATTTCTTCAACGATCTCACGAGTCAAACCTTTACCTGATTGGAAAATGGATTTGTGCTCATCTCTAAAACCATATTTATAATCCTCTAAATCTGGCATTTGTTTAGCCATGGTTGATTCCTCCTTAACATTATCTTTCTTACCTATGGTTACCTATTCCATCGCAAAATGCGTTAGTTATCGGTCTTATGAGTTTGTTCAATCCCTTTGCGAAGAGCGTTCCACGCTAGAGTTGCACATTTGATCCTCGCTGGGAATTTGTTCACGCCAGATAGAGCTTCAATGTCTTCATATTCGAATTCGACAGATTCGCCCTTCATCAAGCCAGAGAAATCATCAGCTATCTTCAGTGCTTCTTCGATTGTTTTGCCTTTGACTGCGTCCGTCATCATGGATGCAGAGGATAAACTAATCGAACAGCCCTCGCCTGTGAATTTCGCCATCTTCACGATGCCCTCTTCAACTTGCATCTGAAGTGAAATTTTATCACCACAGGTTGGGTTGTTGAGATCAATCGTAACAGACTCGCCGGACTCAAACTTCCCACGGTTGCGCGGTGTTTTATAGTGATCCATAATTACTCTACGGTATAAATCATCCAATTGCATCGCCGAAGTACTCCTTTGTTTTCTGTAAGGCCATCACAAGACGGTCTACATCATCTTCCGTATTATATAGATAAAAGCTTGCACGAGCTGTGCTGCTCACTTCTAGCCATCTCATCAGCGGTTGGCAGCAATGGTGACCGGCACGAACGGCAATGCCCATGGAATCCAGTACGGTTGCCACGTCATGAGGATGAACATCCCCAAGATTAAATGTAACAAGACCTGCACGATTCGTTGTTGGCCCGTAAACAGCTAGATCTTCGATCTGCATCATACGATCCAAGGCATAATTCGTAAGCTGAATATCATGTTTATATATATTATCCATTCCGACTTCAGTTAAGAAGTCGATTGCCGCACCAAGCCCAACTGCTCCTGCAATCATAGGCGTTCCGCCTTCGAATTTCCACGGAAGTTCCTTCCAAGTTGACTCGTAAAGATCGACATGATCGATCATTTCGCCGCCAAATTCTACGGGTTCCATGTTATTTAACAAAGACTTCTTGCCATACAATGCCCCGATTCCGGTAGGACCACACATCTTATGCCCGGATAGGGCATAAAAGTCACAATCCAAATCTTGCACATCCACTTTCATATGCGGGGTGCTTTGCGCACCATCGACCATGATTTTGGCACCATGCTTATGGGCAATGGCTGCAATTTCCTTGACTGGATTAATAACACCTAGCACATTGGACACATACACAATCGAAACAATTTTCGTTCGATCTGTAATCGTGTTTTCGACATCAGCAAGAGAAATGGATCCGTCAGGTTGCAACGGAATATATTTTAACGTGGCGCCTGACTTTTTAGCAGCTTGCTGCCAAGGAATCAGGTTGCTGTGATGCTCCATCGGTGTAAGGACGATTTCATCGCCCTCACGAAGTTCCGACTGGGCAAGGCTGGCTGCCACGATATTGATAGCAGTTGTCGTGCCTCTTGTGAAAATAATTTCCTGCTCGCTGGCTGCGCCGATGAACTTAGCCACTTTGGCTCTAGCTCCTTCATACGCATCTGTAGCTCGGGAACCTAGGGTATGAACCCCGCGATGAACGTTCGCATTATCCCACTCGTAGTAATGCTTCAGTGCCTCAATCACCTGAATAGGCTTCTGGGAAGTAGCAGCACTATCCAAGTAAACCAGAGGATGACCGTTCACTTCTTGCTTCAGAATGGGAAAAAGTTCACGTATCTCGGCAGATATCATTGTCCTAGCTTCCTTTCTACTAAGCGTTGCAGCTGTTCTTCAACGCTTTTAACTGGAATTACGGATACGACCGGAGCCAAGAATCCATAAATGATTAAACGTTGTGCTTCTTCTTTGGTAATACCACGAGACATCAGGTAATGTACTTGTTCTGCGTTCACTTGCCCAACACTCGCAGCATGACCTGCTTTCACGTCATCTTCGTCAATTAGAAGAATCGGGTTCGCGTCTCCACGAGCTTTCGGGCTAAGCATCAAGACTTTCTCTGTCTGTTGACCATTACAGCCTTGTGCGCCTTTTTCAATCTTCGTGATCCCATTGATGATCGCTGTAGAGCTATCACGCATTACTGCACGTGTAATCATATCGCTAGTTGACGCTTTGCCCCAATGTACGGCGCGTGTCGTCAAGTTTAGTTTCTGATCATTCGTACCAACACAGATCACTTTCGCATCGGAGTCAGACCCTTTACCTTTGAGAATGGATGTCGTATCGGACATCGAATTCCCATAGTTCAACTCACCTACAACCCATCCGATTCTTGAATCATTTTCAAGGATTGCACGGCGGTAAGTCAGATCTGTTACAGAGGCTTCCAAGCTGTGAATGGACGAATAGCTTACACGGGATCCTGGTTTTGCAAACACTTCAACGATTCCGTTCTGTACAAGGGCTGCGTCTCCAACGGAGGATACGAAGTTATCTACGTACGTTACGGAACTGAATTGCTCAGCAACAATCAGAACATGCGGTGCAAATGTTGCTTCTGCATCGTCTGCTACAAACAGTGCTTGAAGAGGGATGTCAACAACAACATTTTTCGGAACGTAGATGAAGATACCGCCATTCCATAACGCTGCATGCAAAGCAGTCAACTGATTTTCATTTGCTTGAACAGCTTGCATGAAGTAAGGCTTAACTAAATCGCCATGCTCACGAATCGCTGTTTCAAGATCAGTGAAAATCACGCCTTGCTTTTTCAAATCCTCAGACACTTGGTTGTACACGATACCGGAGTTACGTTGCACAATCAGATTCTCGGAATTTGTTAATCCTTTGGTCACTTCAGGCAATGCATCAAGTGAACTCAAAGTTGCTTGCTCTTTATAGGAACCGTAAGCAGAAATGCTCCAACGGTCGATTCTTGTTTTCTCTAGTATAGGTAATTCCAACGAACTAGCTAACGCTAACCCTTCTGTACGAAGGGCTGTCATCCACTCCGGCTCTTGCTTGCTGCGGGAGAGCTCGATAACAGCGTTAGAATCGATGGAAAGTGTTGTTTTAGTGCTCATGATTTCCTCCATTTATAAGTATCTTTGACCCTAAGATCAAAGTCTCTCATCTCCTAGTACTTCGGTCCTGGCGTGTTCATTGGAAGTTTGAATTCTTCTGCATCTTGACCAACCGTTTCATCAACGATGCCGAGTTCTTCTTTGACCCAGTCGTAACCTTCCGCTTCCAAACGCTCTGCGAGCTCAGGACCACCGGACTTCACGATACGACCTTGCATCATAACATGTACAAAATCAGGCTTAACGTAGTTCAACAAACGTTGGTAATGCGTAATGATCAAGAATCCACGCTCTTCGCTGCGCATAGCATTAACACCTTCAGCAACGATACGCAATGCATCGATATCTAGACCAGAGTCAATTTCATCAAGGATAACGAATTTAGGCTCAAGCAAAAGCATTTGAAGAATCTCATTACGCTTCTTCTCTCCGCCGGAGAAGCCTTCGTTCAAGTAACGGTGCATGAACTCAGGGTTCATTTCCAGTTGCTTCATTTTTGCTTCCATTTGACGAATGAATTTGATCAAAGAAATTTCATTGCCTTCACCGCGGCGAACATTCATTGCACTGCGCAAGAAGTCAGCATTCGTTACGCCAGTGATTTCGCTCGGGTACTGCATAGCCAAGAACAAACCAGCGCGTGCTCTTTCGTCAACAGCCATCTCAAGAACATCTTCGCCATCTAATGTAACAGACCCCTCTGTTACTTCATATTTCGGGTGACCCATTAGCGCGGATGCCAATGTACTTTTACCAGTACCGTTCGGCCCCATGATCGCGTGAATTTCTCCGCCTTTGATTTCTAGGCTAACGCCTTTCAAAATTTCCTTTCCTTCGATGGTCGCTTTCAGACCCTCTATTGTAAATGTTGATGAATTTGCCATTTTCTTTAAGCCTCCATAATGTTTGAGTGTACTAGATTGATGACAATCACATGCAGTGATAATCACTGATTCTCATTAGAATAATTCTATTATAACTTACTGTCACAAATCAAGAAAGGGCAATTGCGTGAAAAAGGAGAGCGTTTTGTGAAATACTACGTAATTTTTACGCCAAAGTACGTTTTATTTCAGCAACTTGGGCGGTAAATTCTTCCTCATTCAACACAGGGGTCATCGCGGATTCTTCCGGAACTGAAACCCCAAGCTGGATCCATGATTTGCAGCCAATATAGGCCTGTTCGATCTCAATTTGAACCGGTTGATTGAGCGTATATACCCTTAAAATCATTATATGCAGCGGGTTTTTACGTTTCCACTTCAAACGCTCTTCTGTGAAATTTTCTGTCCAAATATGGAAAGGAAATAACTGATTGAGCTTATCCTGATCGCTCACTTCAATATCTTCAACCATTYGGGCAAAGGAGCTGATCGTCACATGTGTATCTTCAACGCTCCAATTAACCAAAGTTTCATCGATAACCCCGCGATATTGCTCTTTCAGAAGTTCTTTTCTCTGGTGCTCATACGTTGGATAGAGAAAGAAATCATTCGATTCCACTTGAAAATCTCT
The DNA here is from genome assembly GCF_056402415.1 of Paenibacillus sp. P4_A9. Classification (NCBI taxonomy): domain Bacteria; kingdom Bacillati; phylum Bacillota; class Bacilli; order Caryophanales; family Paenibacillaceae; genus Paenibacillus; species Paenibacillus sp. P4_A9. The sequence continues at coordinate 33,879 of NZ_JBFUHL010000009.1, read as the reverse complement.
TGTTTCTTCGACAATACCTCCCTTGCGCATAATAAAAATTTGAGAACCTGCCTCTAATGCTTTGACCGCAGATGCCCATTCTTTTAAAGCCATCCCCTGCCCCATTTACGCCAACTCCTCGTTCTCCTCATTAATCCATCTATTATAAATAAACTTTCTAAGCAAAACAAATGAAAATTGACATATTTCAGGAAAAATAAAAAGGAACGGCGCAATAATTCGGCCATTCCTTCTTCTTATTTCACTAATTCAGCGTAATTAGCTTGCTCTATTCGGGCAAACTGTTCTTGATTCACTTTCATTGGGTTCGGCTCGCGGGTCGTGTCAGGCGTATCTGCCTGAGCAGCAATCCATAGGAAAACTGTACCTATTGCTACGGCAGTAATGACATTCAGGAATTTCATTATCCCACATCCTCATCCTTCGAAACCATCTTGTCTCAAGGATATCTTGTTTTCATTATGGGTATGTTCTAGCGAGTTGAAGATTGTGTAAATTTCTCATTTACCCCAAAAATGATTGCAGCATCCACCGATGCTTTTCCAATGAAGTTTGGATCGCTAAAAGCATATCCGACGTCGTATCGTCACTTGCTTCCTCACAAATCTGCATGCCAGCCTTCAACTCCTGCGTAAGAACGGTGAAGTCCTCGATAATCGCTTCGACCATTTTCGTGGCCGTCTCTGTGCCGGAGGCTTCTTTTAAAGAAGAAATCTCTAAATACGCTTTCATCGTTGCAGCAGGTTGACCGCCAATGGCCAGCAATCGTTCAGCCAACTCATCTACATGAAGTGCAGCCTCATTGTATAACTCCTCGAATTTCACGTGGAGCGTGAAAAATTGATTCCCTTTGACATACCAATGGAAATTATGGAGCTTGACGAATAGTAAGTTCCAATTAGCAATTTGCTTATTAAGAACGACTTGGATAGATTGAGTTGAAACTAAGGTTGCGCTCGTCATCAAAATCCTCCTTCATTTTGCCTGTAAAATCGTGCTTGTACACGCTAATTTACGTTAATTCCGCGGATTTTATGTAAAATAACCGACATTTATGAAAAGTGTATTTCATGCGGAATCAATTTGTCTTATACTAGGTAAAGAATATTAATACTCAGTAAACTAGTTGGAATTAATTCCAATCACTTAAGATTACGCTTACGAAGTCAGTTTTCTGACGAAAACTTATAGGAGGCCGTTCATGTCCACTTATCATCCATTAACAGAAGCGCAAGCCATCGAATACGCACGCCGTATTCCGCAATTATTTCAAGCAGGTGCTGATCTAGCCAGCCAGGAAATCGGAGATGGGAATTTAAACCTCGTATTTCGTATAACCGAAGCTGCTACAGGAAAAAGTATTATTTTGAAGCAAGCTCTTCCTTATGCCAAAGTGGTTGGGGAATCTTGGCCGTTGACGCTTGACCGCGCGCGTATCGAGAGTGAAGCTTTGATGATTGAAGAAACCTTAAATCCAGATCTCGTTCCGCATGTCTATGCTTATGATGCTGATCTAGCCCTAACGGTAATGGAAGATCTGAGCGATCATGTCATTATGCGCAGAGGGTTAATCGAGGGCAATCAATACCCGCTTTTCGCCGAACATATTGGGCGTTTTCTTGCTAATACATTATTCTTCACTTCGGACTTAGGCAAAAATCAACAAGAGAAGAAAATCCAGCTGGGACGCTTCATCAATCCTGAGCTTTGCAAAATTACCGAGGATTTGATCTTCGATGATCCATATCGTGATGCGGAAACGAACAATTTTGAAGCACCTATCCGTGATGCAGCCGAACAGCTATGGGCAGACAAAGAACTTCACTTCGAAGTTGCGATTCTGCGCAACAAGTTCCTTACACAAGCGCAAGCCCTTCTTCATGGTGACTTGCATACGGGCAGTATTTTCATCAAACCTGATTCGACCAAGGTCATTGACCCTGAATTCGCCTACTATGGACCGATGGGCTTCGATATTGGCGCTGTATTAGCCAACTTGCTTCTCAACTTCGCTGCACAAGAAGGTTGGAGCAAGGACGAAGAAAGCCGTTCCGCTTACCGTGCTTATTTAACTGAAACCGTTAAGGATGTATGGACACATTTCGAACAAAATTTCCGTACGCTTTGGAACGAACATGGGGTAGATCGTGTATTTACGGCTCCGGGTTATCAAGATTATTTCATGTCTAACTTGTTGCGTGATACGGTTGGATTCGCAGGTGCCAAAATGGTACGACGCGTAATCGGACTCGCCCATGTTGCTGATATTGATAAAATTGAAGATGCTGCAGCGAGAGAACGCGCTCAGCGTATGGCTTTAACGATCGGCACAGCCAGCATTCGTGCGAACCGTCAGGTTACCTCGATTGATGAGCTAATTGCAATCGCAACACGAGCAGCAGAGAGAGGTTATGTACTATGACGACGAACAACGTAAAAGATGAAAACCAAGGGACGAACAACGTAAAAGATGAAAACCAAGAGCAAGGGGCTTTGCAATCCATGCGCTGGAATGGCCAGCAGCTTGATTTACTGGATCAACGACTCCTGCCGGAGGAGATTGTGTACTTGCCGCTGGAGACACCGATTGAGGTGTGGGAAGCGATTCGGCACTTAAAAGTTCGCGGCGCACCTGCGATTGGGATCGCCGCCGCGTATGGGGTGTACCTCGGAATCCGCGGCGTGGATGCTGCTGGGGGGGAGCTTCTGGCCGAAGTCCAGAAGCAAGCAGACTACCTGGCGACATCACGTCCGACAGCAGTGAACTTGTTCTGGGCGCTCGATCGCATGCGTGCGAGAGCAGGTGCTTTGGCAGCCGAGGGCGTGAGCCCGGATGCCTTCAAGGCTGCGCTTCTGACAGAAGCGCAAGTTATTCAGGCGGAGGACGAAGACACCAACCGCCGTATTGGCGAACATGCGCTCACGCTGTTCGAGGATGGGTTCGGCGTGCTGACGCACTGCAACGCCGGCGGTTTGGCAACCGCCAAGTATGGCACGGCGCTAGCGCCGTTCTACTTGGCGAAGGAACAAGGGCTGAACATCAAAGTGTTCGCCGATGAAACACGGCCTGTGCTGCAAGGCGCGCGGCTAACGGCTTTTGAACTGCAGCAGGCCGGCGTAGACGTCACGCTGATCTGTGACAACATGGCCGGTGCGGTCATGGCGAAGGGCTGGATTCAAGCGGTCATCGTGGGAACGGACCGTGTTGCTGCTAACGGCGATGTAGCCAACAAAATCGGCACGTACAGCGTAGCTGTGCTGGCGAAGGCGCATGGCATCCCGTTCTATGTGGCAAGTCCGTTGTCCACCATCGACTTGAACACGCCGACTGGCGGCGATATTCCGATCGAGGAACGCCATGAAGACGAGATCACGCAAGGCTTTGGCAAACGCACAGCGCCAGCTGGCGTGAAAGTGTTCAATCCTGCGTTCGATGTGACGCCGAATGAGTACGTCACTGCGATTATCACGGAAAAAGGTATCGTTCAAGCGCCATACGGGGAAAATCTGCGTAAGCTTTTCGAATAGATCTTAATACTCGATGCTAAAGCTGTCTAGATTTCCAATTAACCGGAAAATATCCAGTTAATTCCTCTAATTTTAGCCAATATATGTGTTTAGATGGAAAAACTCCAGTTAAATTTCGGCGTTCTGCTTCAATTGCGGAATTAGCCTGAAAATAACTGGAGTTTTTCCATTTATTCGACTTCTAGCTCGTTTTTCGCTCAAAATAGATGGATTTTTTCCAGTTAATGAGGTTGGGGTTGGGGTTGGGGTTGGGGTTGGGGTTGGGGTTGGGGTTGGGGTTGAAGTGGGCAAGTATGGAAAAAACAGCTCAAACGTAGTGAATCTACGTTTGAGCTGTTCTGGGTTCTAGATGACGCTAGCTTGCAGGGGCAGCTTATTTTCACGATAGGCATTGGGGGTCGTTCCGTGCGCCTTTTTGAACACATAGTGCAAATAGTTGCTGGATGTGAACCCGCTGCGCTCCGCAATCTTTTCTAAAGTAAGCGTCGTTTGGTGCAGCTCACTGCAAACGAATTTGAGACGCACTTGTTCCAAATACTCGCTAAACGACACATTCGCCTTCTCTTTGAAAATACGTTGGAGCTGCCGCGAACTAATTTGCACCCGATCAGCTACTCCCTCTAACGTAAGGGGACGGTGAAAATTATCGGCTATGAACTGAATAGCCATCTGGTAGCGATAGCTTTTCATATCACGGGCAGGCAGGTTAACTCCCTGCTGGTCCGGTCTATAGGCACTTACTGTCCTTAGCAGCATCTGAACGATGGACTGTTTAATAATCGTATATTGACCCAGCTGATTGTTCCGCCAAGCTTCATAAGCAACGAGGAAGCATTTCATCGCCTCATGGCGATCTACGGCCGGAATGTGGGGCAGCTCACCTATCTGTCCGATGCAGGCTTCCGCTTCCGCGATCTCCCATTCCTCACCCCAACCAGGAGTGGTCATAGAAGAACCTGCTTCCTCCTTCTGAGTAAGCTTTACAATATCCACATGGAGACACAGCTCCCCCATGGCTTCAAGCTCATCCGCTTCTTGCCGATGGATGACGCCGGGGGCTGTGACATAGAGCAGTCCTTCATGGAGTGGATGTGTAATCCCATCCAGAATGACTCTCCCTTTGCCGCAGGGGATATAGTGAATTTCGTACTCGGAATGCTGATGATAATCAACGATAGCTCCTGCTGGAAAGGAAGTCAGGTGACAACGCAATACCCGAAGTCCGTAAGCCCCCCAGCGGAAGCTTAATTCCAGGCGATCTAAAGCCATCGGATTTTCGAGCATAGGTTCGAAGTAAAAGGGTTGACTCATATCGGTGATCACCGCTTCCTTTCCAGCTTGTAAGCATTAGTTAACCAAGGAATCCAAGCGGACTTGGCTTTTGCTTGCAACTGACAGATTGGAAGCTTCCATAAGCTTCGTTAAGTCCACAGCCAGTGCGATATTTTCAGTGGCTTTGGTGCCATTTTGAATATGTGATACCCATTGATCAAAAGCAGTCGGCTTAGCCTCTGGAATTGACTCATAAGCCACCCATTGTCCCGTCGCTTCTTCTAGCTTGTTCGTACGCAGCATAACACGTCCATCTTGCTCGGAGTACAATACACTGCCTGCTGTGCCATGAACTTCAATGACAAAAGGTGAGAAAGCATTCACAAAGCCCGCTTCAACAATACCCAATGCACCATTCTCATATTGGAGTAACGATACGGCATTATCTTCAACTTCTCTACCCGTCACATAGCCATAAGAAGCGCTTACAGCAACAGGTAAACCTAAGAATAGACGATTGAGGTACATGGGATGACAGCCAAGATCAATGAGAGCTCCGCCACCACATTGCTCGGCATTGTAGAAATGCTGCGGCAACCAACCATTTGGATTCGCATTGGTAGAAATTCCGCCATTATGAGAGAGTCGCGTGCGAACAAGCGTAATTTGACCCAACAGCTCTTTCTGAACAATTTCTTGGATTGCTAAAGTAGATGGTGAATTTAAACGCGGTAACGAGACCGTTAAGGTTACACCTGCTTCCTCCACAGCTGCGAGGATCTCATTCACTTCGCGAAGCGTAGGAGCAATGACTTTCTCTGTGAAAATATGTTTACCTGCCTGCGCGGCAGCGATGATCACATCTCGGTGAAGATTTGTTGGTGTATCCACAACGACTGCTTCTATTTCAGGATTTGCTAATAGCTCTTCGAGACTAGCGTAGAAAGCCACACCGCGTATTTCAGCTTCTTGCTGACCTCTTTCCACAATCTCGTCCCAAACCGCGACAATTTCAGTTTCAGGATGTTCGTTTACCTGTTTTGCATAATCCTTTGCATGTACGTGCCAGAAACTTAACATTGCTACTTTCATCCTAAATGACCTCCAAATAAGTGACTTGGCTTCATTGTATCATGGGGTTGAAGGCGGATAAATTTCGAATTGACGACAGATGAAGGTGCAAAATTACGACATCCATTCGAATATCATCTTAATCGAACTTTAGGATAGAATGATTAAAACGTCAAGTATTTTTAATGAACCGCTTAAATTTGATAATTCCAACAGGAACAGTATACTCGCTCCACCAGCACCTTACCAACGCGGTCGGTAAACCAACAAAAATAACCCCACTTGGACGATTGGTCCTAGCGGGGTTATTTTCATAGGATTACTTCGAGACTGGAACCGTATGATAATATTCTTCCATTGTCAAATTCTTCGATTGGATTTCGTTCGCAATGTCTGTTCCTACATATCGCAAATGCCACGGCTCATATTGATAGCCCGTTATAGCGGTTTTTCCTTGTGGGTAGCGGATAATAAAACCGTACTCAGCTGCATGCTTCTCTAACCAAATCGCTTCTTTCGTCCCGCCAAAGCAATCCGCTGCCGCACATTTGCCGTTACTGCCCGACACGTCAATGGCAAGCCCCGTTTCATGCTCACTTGTTCCGGGAACCGCGCTGTACGTTTTCGCCTTTTCTAGGCCATCTTGTTTCACATAGCTGTCAAAAAGGGCTTTCTGGGTTGCATACGAGCGATACGCAGAAACACCTGCTAAAGGGATGCCATCCTTTGCCGCTCCAGCGAAAAGCTTCTCAATGGCAGTGGCTGCAACTTGCCGCATTTTACGCTTATCATTTTTTTCAGAAAACGTAAATGCAATGTTCGGATAAACAAGATCCTTCGGCTCATAGCTCGATGGCAGCATATTTTGCTTATTAACAAGAACGGTAATACTCTCTGGCCTAGCAATTACTTGCATCTCACCATTCTTAGGCGGAGCACTGCTTGCCGCTGGAGAAGCTGGTGGTTTAGCAGAAGGCTTAGGTGTAACCGTAGCCGAAGGGGTCACCGGTGTAGTAGGAGTCGCTTCTGCACTTGATGAAACCGTCGCTGTTGGTGTTGCTGCCACTGTTGGCGTAGGCGAACTACTAGGCGTCACTTCACTTTTATTGCCGCAACCTGCAAAGATGAATAACGCTAAAAGTATGGAAATAGATACTTTCATTTTATCTTTCATTTTTTGTCGTCATGCCTCCTAGAAGTTGTTTCAGCGAACTATAAATTAGACAGCGTATGATCAGGAAAAGTTTCAACTCTCCTATTATTTACAAAAGTCCAAAGAAAAGACTGCGTTTTAGGTTGAGCTCCTAAATCGCAGCAGCCTTCTCATATTTTATGCGGAACGGGGTAACGTTTCAAGTTTTCAGAAAAGGAAAAAGCCCATAATCGTATATGGCTTCGATTACGGGCGGGGGATTTCCTTATACTTTGTCCTGCGGTAGAAGAATAATGCGTCCATTCTCCATCTCTACGCGAACTTTATTCGTACCAGCAGCTCCTATGGATTCAAGATAGTTAGCTGGAATTTGCAACCTGCCTGCCTTGTCAACGACAGCATACTCAACATGTGAATCCTCTTCCGAAGAAATGATCCCCTGCTCCAGCTCCAGCAATTCTTCTTGATAAGATTTGCGTCGCAGGATTTCGGAGGAGGTTTTGCCGTCACGAATTGCAACCACACGGTCTACCTTCTTCGCCAGAAGCGGATCGTGCGTTACGATTACGACAGTCAGCCCGAAGTTACGATTCAACTCACGAAACAGATCTAGGATCTGATTCGCCATCTTCGTATCGACGGATCCTGTCGGTTCATCCGCCAGCAGGAGCCTAGGCTGATTAGCGAGCGCAATTGCAATGGCGACACGCTGCTGCTCCCCGCCGGAAAGCTCATTGAGCTTGTTATTTCTCCGATGACTCAATCCTACAGCATCCAATAAATCCATAGCACGATACCTTTTACGTCGTCCCTGCAGCAGAATGGGCAATTCCACATTTTCCAATGCCGTCAAATAGGGAATCAGGTTGCGGGCATTATTTTGCCAGACAAAGCCTACGGTTTCTCGCTTATATTTGACCAAATCGGATTCCTTAAACTTCAATAAATCCTTCCCATCCACCGTCAGATTCCCTGCCGAAGGTCGATCCAGTCCGCCCAGCATATTGAGCAGCGTCGATTTCCCACTGCCGCTATTACCGATAATGGCCATGAGCTCACCCTCTTGAATATGAAGGTCAAGACCCTGCAAGGCGACCACTTCAAGATCTGCCGCTTTATAAATTTTAACTAAATTTTCACAATGAATCATGCTAATCCTCCCCAAGCTTTACGGCTTGATGAATCTTAATTCTGGAGAGCATCGTGCCGAGCAATAGGAGCCCCATCCCGATCATGATCGTAACGATGATATATAAATGCAGTTGATCTCTCGGATCAAAGCTGACTTGGAAAGGCGGCACTTGGCTTGATGAATCGAATGTTAATTGGAAAAGAGGAACGAACAACCGGCTAGCTGTATTCCCCGTAATCATACCAATTAGTACAGCTGCGCCTGAAGTAAGAAGCTGCTCGGCGACTAGCATTCCGATCAATTGCCTATAGGAAATTCCCATCGCACGAAGCACGCCAAATTGTAGAATCTGCCCATACAACGAAAGTAGCCAGTATAGAAGAAATCCAATAAAGCTAATACCAATCGCAATCAAGAATCCAAGCGTCATGACGCCATTCACTGCCAGTTGGAATGGGTCATTCTTAGACCCAATCACCATCATATTCGTATCAACTAAACGAGATACCTTCATGTGCTTTTGATCCAGCGCTTCATATAAGGCTTGACTCGTCATCCCCGGCTTTAGCTTTAACCACACATCATACGGCTCCACAGCTAAATTATTTTGGATATAAGAAAGATGTCCAATGACTAGTTTCGGTGCGTCCACTTTACTTTGCTTTGGCGCATCTGTTTTGCTCACCGAGCTTGTAGAGGCCGTCAATATCGGATTCGGATTCCAGCTAGGCCAATAATCGATAATGCCGTAGATGACCGCTGTAGCTCCCTCAACATCATTCCATCCGATACGAACAACATCCCCCACTTCAGCCCCGGTTTCCTCGGCAATGGACCTAGAAATCAACACGGCTTTGGAATCCGTAGCCAACAGGTTCAAATAGTCATAGAAATGATGATCTAGCAAATGGTCACGGAACCAGGCTGTTCGACCAAAATCATCGGTATCAATTCCCATAAGCGTTATTTTTTTCGAATCTTTGTCAAGACCGAGATAGGCGTCCTTCTTTTGAAATACGCGTGCCGCTGCTTCTACGCCTGTTAATTGCGTGAAAGGCATGAACGGCGGCTCTACATATTGGACACGTTTCTTACCCCCGCCCTCACTTCCTTGCGGTTTCGCTTCACTTGAGGGGCCTGGCGGCCCAGTCTCTGGAGGAGGCGCGTCGTTATCCCATGCCGTTTGCAGAACAATATCGGACCCATTCTTATAATGGATTTTCTCTTCCACATTCTTATTCATCGTTCTGGCTGCGCTCGCGCTAAAAATGCCTGTTGCCAGTGTCATAATAATAAATAACATGATGAATTGATATTGTGTGGTTGATCTTCCCACTTGCAGCAGCGTTGAGTATAAATAGGCTGGCCACCATTTGCGACCGACCGTATAGATCAGTTGAATGACCCATGGATAGATCCTCAGAAGGAAAAGACCCATCGCGAATATGAAAAAGGCAGGCACGACAAATAACAGTGGATCAACCTTCATGTCCATAGAATCTAATCCTAGCGCTACCAGATCATCCATCCGTCGCTTAAAGCTTTGCAATAAATACATGGATACGGCTAATAAGATCATATCCAGATATATTTTATGAACAAAAGAAAGCTTATTCTTCCTCGCAAGTGTCTGTTTATGACCAACAATGCTCACACGTGTAGCCAGTACAGCGGGGATGAGCGTCATGCAAACCGATGCGATTACAGCGATCAAACCATATTGATAGGCCTCTTCATTCAGCTTCACTTCCATTGCAGCACGCTGGACGATCGTCAGAAAACCATTCGAAGCACCCAAAACCTTCGTTAATTGAAGCCCTACAAAAGGACCGATTAGCAGGGCAACTCCACCAAGTAGAATGCCTTCGATCACATACCCAATCAAAATCTGAGCTCGACTTGCTCCTCGGCTTCGCAATACGGCAATTTCTGTTTTCTGCCGTTCCGTAATCAAATTAGCGACCATGAATAAATAGAAAGCCAGTAATATACATACGGGCACATTCAATGACCAAAGCAGAATACGGAGCTTCTTCTCTTTCTCCCCATAGGATTGTAAGGTGGTTATCGTTGGATTACTAGATGTAAAGGTTTCTAAATTTCGAAAATAAGTTTCCAGTTCTTTGTATGTCGCGATGTAGTTATCTATGCCCTCTAACTTCAATTGATGATAATCCAAAGCATGATTCCAATAAGAGAACATATCCTTAAAATTGCCGTTCTTCGTAAAATCTTGATCAAATAAGGCATATGGAATGAAAAATCTTGAACTCGTATCATTCATCTTATTGGTCGTCCAGTACATATCAGCAAAATCTGCGCGATCAATCACCGCTACAGGCTTAATTCGAATGCTGTTCTTCAAATCGTTGCTCACGATGGTTAATTCATTGCCAAGTACGATTTTCTGCTTCGTCAACAACTCTGGAAATACCCACGCCTCATATACACCGTCCACGCTCTTGCTGGAAGGCATAACGCCATCTACGAGACGAATATGCTTTTCCAAATCCGTCATGGCAGCTAATTCGCCATACCGTCTTACTAGTGGATCTACTTTACTAGGATCGCTAGGTGTAAGATCAAAAGTCTGTGTACTTCGGGTTATCGTAGATAGGAGAATAGGCAAACCAAAGCGCTTAACCTGCTCGGTCACTAAAGCATCCGTTTCCGTTAATCGTTTATCTCCGTCTTTGGATTTGGCAAAGTAGGCGTGGTTATACACTTGTCCTGGATATTGCTGTGTTTGGGTCTGTTGAACTTCCAAATCTTTGATCAACATACGTTGCAAAATGGCATGCGTATAAATCGGCATAGAGCTGGCAAGGGCAACGGATATAATTAACCCTAGTAGTAAACTTAACTCTAACCAACGGTTCTTTGCCATTTTACGGAGAATCATCAGAAATAAAGACATTGTAATCCTCCTAAGCGTTTTACTTTAGCAAAACTAGCATCGTAAGCATAAGCTCTAAAGCGTCCTAATTATTTAAAATGAGATTCTGGCCTTCCTTAAGCCCCGTTCGGATTTCCACTTCCGTAGCTGTGACAAGCCCTTTCTCAACATCGACTTCTTTGCGGCTTTCACCATTCAGCACTTGCACATAATCTCGACCTAGATAAGACCGAAGACCTGTTCTCGGTATGACGATTACATTTTCTCGTTTCTCAACATTGATCGTCATGTCACCCGATGCACCGATCACGGCTCCTTCAGTCCCCTCGGGAATCCCAACGATAATAGTCTTGGCATTTCGTTCGGCTTGCGGCTTATTATCGGTTGGAGGAGCGCTTGAAGGGGTTTGCAGCACTTTGCCTTGTACTACCTTATCATTGGTACCAAACTTCACGTCTACATTCATGCCCACTTCAATTCCCGAAAGTGCACTGCTATCTGATGATTCATAAAAGAGTTGCAGCTTGGTAGGGTCTGACACGACGACCAACGTACTGAAGGCATCTACCATCTTTCCTTCCTGAGCATCCGTCACATAAGTGACGACGCCACCAGCATCTGCCGTTATTCTCGTTTTCGCCAATTGCGTTTGAAGGGCTGCCAGTTGCAGCTGCGCAGCTTCCACATCAATGGCCTTTAGACGAATCGTTAGCTCTTGATCGGGGGAAGTTTGCTTGGCTTGTAAGCTAGCGATCTGAGCTTTCTCCAGATTTAATTGTTGAAGCGCAATCCTCGTTTCTAAATCGCCCTTCTCCAACTCAACCAGCACATCACCCTGTTTCACGATATCGCCTGATTTGACACGTAATCCAGCTAAGCGGAGACCCGACTCCTTAAAATAATAGCTGGTCGTTTTACTCGACTTAAACGTCGCAATTGCACTGACCTTCCTCGTAATGGTGCCTTTTTTCACTTCATACAGTTCAAAATTTTCTTTGACTGGCTTAACTAAAGGCGGCTTCAGCGCTTCTTCTTCTTTCGGCAGCAAGGAGCAGCCAGCAAGTATGAATATCACTCCGGTGATAAGAACAAACCTCGAAGCGATTCTATTAACCTTCATCGACAATGGAACCATCCTCCAATGCATAGACTTCATCTACAATTTCCATGATCGCCAGATCATGCGTAGTCAAAATAATGGTCATCCCTTCTTGCACCAAATCCTTGAATAATTTGAGGATCTGAAGACCCATTCTACTGTCTAACTCCGCCGTAGGCTCATCTGCCAAAATAAGCTTAGGCTTGTGAGCAATAGCCCTTGCTATCGCTACTCGCTGCTGTTCTCCGCCAGAAAGCTCATAAGGTCGATGCTTCATTCTCGACTTCAAGCCCACGAAATGGAGTGCCTCTTCTGCTAATGATTTATATTGACTGGGAGGAATACCCGATATGCGCAAACCAAACTCGACATTTTCGTAAGCGGACATATAGGGCACTAAGGCAAACGATTGGAAAATAAGTCCGACTTGCTTCCGTCTGAGTTCATTTCGCTTGGATTCAGAGAGCGTGCTGATCTCCATCCCATCTAGGTAAACAGCACCTTCTGTAGGATGGTCCAAAGCTCCTATGATGTTCAGCAAGGTTGTTTTACCAGAACCGGACCTTCCGCGCAATGCTACTAGTCTGCCTCTGGGAATCGAAAGATTCGCTCCACGTAACGCATGAACCGCGCCTGGTCCCTTCCCAAATATACGTGTGACACCAATAGCTTGCACCATGGGCACCTGAACCTCATGCATAGTCAAAGTTAACACCTCATCTTTACGCTAATCTCGTATCTTCTCTATAAATGTAAACCTTTACATAATAAATAAACAGACTGCCTTTGTTGGAAAAGGTGTCTGTTTGTTCGTTTTCTCGGATCATCGCAATGAAAAGGCAGGAATTTCTAATTAGGCTTCTCGAACTCTTTCGGCGAACAGCCTACAATGCGCTTGAACGTCTTTGCAAATGTTTTGGCATCTGGAAAGCCTACCGCATCTGCTACTTCATATACCTTCATTTCACCCGTTCGCAATCGGCGTTTCGCTTCTTCCATGCGGATTCGTGTCAGTGTTTCACTCAGTGACTCGCCCATTTCTTTACTGTATAAATCACTTAAATAGCTGCGGCTAAGCCTCACATGATCGGCCATGTCCGAAGTGCTGATGGGAGAGGCATAATTCTCCTGCATATAGCTCAGAACCTTGCGGATAAACGTATTGTTTGAGCGATGCTTCTTATCATTTCCTAGGGCTACTGGGTTGTCCATGAGCATGCGCATCGCTTGAAGAAGAAGCTCCGTTACCTGTTCAAAGGTTGCGCATTTACTCATCTCCTTGTTATGAACGAACAGCTCTTCATAGCGTTCAATCTCTGTGTAGCCGCGTTCGCGCGCATATCCAGCAGCTAATGCAAGCAGCTCCTGGATAAAGGACAACACCGTTTCCTTCTTCGGTCGCTGCTCCCTCAGTCTGGCGCACAGAAGCTCCGTGTGATGCAAGTACCCTTCGCTGTTATCGTGTACGATACAGCGCAGCAGGTCGCTGCGTATGTCATACGGCAGCGCTGCGGTTGTCTTGCTTGCAGCCTCTGGCGCAAGTACAATCCGGCGATTCCGGCTCACGCCGTAGAATCGCTCATGCAGTTGCTGCGCGTGCAGCGCCGCAGCAGGCTGCACGTCTTGGAGCCGGCGAATGACGTTGCCGGCTCCAATGAACCAGTCCGGCGCATGCGCCAGCCGGACCTGCGCTGCGCGCTCGAGCGCTGCGGCCGCAGCGAGGGCGTCGCCGTCTGCTGCTGCCGGGATGAGCAGCAGCACGCTGTCTGCGGCCAGCGGCAGCGCCGCGAGGCAGCCTGTCCAGCGCCAGCCTGCGGCAGCAGCGCTTGCGCCGGTGTGCAGCAGCAGACTGATGACCAAGCTGCTGTTGTCACTCCCTTCGCTGCCGCTGCTCCCCGCGCTGCGCTCAGCACCGAATAGCTCTGCCTGCAGCGCAGCTTCATCAACCCCTGTCTGCAGATAAGCCTGCAGCCGATTCGACAGCTGCATCTGCAGCGTCGATGCCAGCTCAAGCTCCCTAATCCCCTGTTCCATTCGCTCATTCCGTTGGATTTCGAGATCTTTCTTCACGCCAAGCAAGATGTCGATTAACGACTCGGGCTCCATCGTTGGTTTAAGAATATAATCCTTGGCCCCTAGCTTCATCGCTTCTTTCACATAGGTGAAGTCATCCATACAGCTCAATACGACGGCGCTGATCGGTCTTGAACATTCTTTTAGCTTACGAATTAACGCTAAGCCATCCATGCGCGGCATAATGAGGTCTGTGATCACGATGTCGATATGCAAGGCTTCCAGAAGCTCGCAGGCCTCCATACCATCCTCTGCATCACCTGCGTAAGTAAACCCATGCTGTTCCCAATCCACCAACTCACGCAATCCTTGCCGAATGATCGGTTCATCATCCACAACAAGCACATTCATCTTCACTTCACTCCTCTCCATGATGGATCGGAAGAAACATCCTAACCGTGGTTCCTTCGCCAGGTTTACTACTAATATGCATTTTAAACTCAGGCCCATAGATCAGCTTAATTTTCTCCCGAATATGTGAAATTCCAACGCCGCTCATTCGCTCCTTCAGCATGCGATCAGCTTGCACTCCTCCCGTTGCATGCATCGCTTTCCAGCCCGAACTGCCTTCTTCGACTTGCATCCCAATCCCATTGTCTTCCACCTGGCAAAATAAGAGGTCTCGATCTAACCATGTCCGAATTGTAATCGTTCCCTCTCGCTTAGATGGCCCGATTCCATGAATAATCGCGTTCTCCACAAGCGGCTGCAGGAGCATCCTCGGTACTAAACAGCCTAATGTGATCTCATCCACACGCGTTTCTATCTGAATGCGATCCCCATAACGAAACCTTTGAATTTCCATGTAGTCATGGGTCAGACCAATTTCATCACGCAATGTGATAAAGTCCCCTTTTTTACCTAAGCTAGCTTGCAAAAGACGAACTAACGCACTAACGACCTCTGAAATTTGAGGTGTCTTATGTATTTTGGCAACCCATTTTATCGTATTCAATGTGTTATAGAGGAAATGCGGATTCAACTGATAATGGAGCGCTTCCATTTCAGCTTCTTTCTTCAAGGATTCTTCCCGCTTCACCTGTTTAATGAGGTCTTCCAAACGGTTCAACATTTGATTATAGCTCTGCCCTACTTGTGTCCACTCTTCGGAACTCTTAGTAGTCCAATAGGCTCTCAGATCCCCCCGCTCGGCGCGGTTCATTAATGCTTTGAGGGCGTAGAGCGGCTTCGTCACAGATGAGATGTAAAGGAAGAGACAGCCTAAGCTAAGTGCGATTACCAAAGCAACTAAAGCAATCAGCCAGGAATGATAATGTGGAAATGCTTCACCGTTCATAGGCAGTGGAACTTCATAATACGAAATCCACGGGGTTTCTCCGATGATCTCTACCTGCTTCGAGGAACGAATTGTCATTTTATCTATACGGACTTGGTCCTGCCCCATGCCTTGCAAATCCCCGATGTTGGCCCCGTTACGGTAGACAATCCTTTTCTCTGCGTCCATAAGCACATAAGATTGAGAACTGCCACTCTTCATGGATGTCGTCTTCCATAATTCATTCATGTTCAACCATAGCGTAACGCGTCCAAGCTCCAGCATGCTAGACTTGTCAATCATCAACTCCGAATAGGTCATGAGGTAGGCGTTAAATCGACTTGACTCTTCACCTAATGGCTCAAAGCTTTTGTTCGTGCTTCTCTCCCGTGCAACAAGCGCCCCATCCACTTCCCCATTATGCGCACAAAGCGTTCTATTAGAAACCCGGATCGATACACATACCTGCTCAATGTAACGATTTTGGGATGTTTGCTCAGATAGCAAGCTATTCGTATAGGTACTCAGTTCTTTGGCAGCTTGTGAAGAAGAATCTTTGAGTTTAGCAAAAGAAATGATGCCATAATCTTCAGCATGTCGATGTGTCGTTTCTTTTACAAAACGCAATTCCTGTTGTAGTCCCTTGATGATTTGATCGTGTTGTTGATCTATCGCACGCATAAGCTCTTTCTCTCTGTAGGAGGAGAATTGCTGATTGCCAACATAAAGCGCAAGCAGCAAGGGTAGTGAGATCGCCAAGAGTATATAAAAAAATACACGAAGTTGAAATCGGTTAAATAGATGCGTGAGCTGTGATGGCATAAGTCACCTTTCGTATCGAATGGTTTGGTTACCTTATTGTCCATCATAGCATATTGGAATTTTTTCCATCTTATTTTTTTATTGAGAAAATGAGAAAAACTTCTATCGAAGTCCTTCGAGGATGTGCGACCGCGTTTTAGAGGTTGTTTTTATCGCCAATAAGAATTTGTACTTCCTAGTATAGGAAACTTATAAATTCTTATGTGGTAGAAAAAAAAAAAGCCGCTTTATGCGACTCCCTAATCGAATACTATAGCACTTTAGACAAAAATGATTTGGTACGTTCCTGGGTCGGTGCCTCAAAAATTTGATGCGGCTTGCCTTCCTCAACAATGACACCCTGTTCCATGAACATGACGCGATCGCCTACTTCACGCGCAAAGCCCATTTCATGGGTAACAACAACCATCGTCATGCCTTCTTTGGCCAATTGCTTCATGACGTTAAGCACTTCGCCGACCATTTCGGGATCAAGCGCAGAGGTTGGCTCGTCGAACAGCATGATCTTCGGCTCCATCGCAAGTGCCCGGGCAATCGCAACGCGTTGCGCCTGACCACCAGATAATGAGTCTGGTAGTGCGTTTGCTTTATCAGCAAGCCCTACCTTAGCTAATAGCTCCAGCGCTTTCTTCCGTGCTTTATCCTCCGGCCATTTCCGAACTTGGATGGGTGCAAGCATAATATTATCAATAACCTTCATATGTGGAAACAAGTGAAACCGTTGGAATACCATACCCAAATCCATACGGATCTCATTAATTTTATTTGCAGGATTCATGAGATTACGTCCATCAATGGTGATCGTTCCGCCATCTGGCTGTTCCAGAAGGTTCAAGCATCGTAGGAACGTGGATTTCCCTGAACCCGAAGGTCCAATCACAACTAGCACCTCTTGATGCTGAATTTCCGTACTAATGTCACGTAGAACAACATTATCTCCAAACGCTTTTTTTAGGTTCTTTACTTCAATTAAAGCAGTCATCGTTATACTCTCCTTTCAATATAGCTAAGAAGCTTGCTTAGAGAGTAGGTTAGAATGAAATAAATAAGTGCAGCTGTTAAATACGGCTCCCACACCTTGAAATATTGGCTGCGCATCGCATTGGACCAATACATAAGTTCAGGTGCAGCGATGATCGCAAATAGCGAGGAATCCTTGATCAGAACGATGAATTCATTTCCGAACGGCGGAATCATTCGTTTAATCGCTTGCGGTAAAATAACGGATTTCATCGTTTGGAAATGTGTCATGCCTAATGAATGCGCGGCTTCTGTTTGGCCTTTATCAATGGATTGAATACCTGCACGGAAAATCTCAGCCATATACCCCGCTGAATTCAAGGACAAAGCCACAATTGATGCAATGATTGGGTTTGTAGAGCCTATGAATAAGGGTACAACACCAAAGTGGACAAGCAATATTTGAACCAGCAGCGGTGTGCCGCGGAAAAAGTTAACATACATACTAGTTGGCCATCTCAAATAGCCGCGGTGTGACATTTTGCCTAAACCAACTGCCAGCCCTAAAACAGAACCGAAACAAATGGAGAGAATGGAAATGCCAATCGTCCAAAGCGTTCCTTTCAACAGTAAGGGTAAATAATCAAGAATGATATCAAAACGAAAATCCATTCCACACTTCCTTTCTCCATTATTCTTCTACTCACAGAAGAAAAGCATGCGTAAGGTTAAATCACGCATGCTTTTGAACTTTTTATTTTTGTTCGAGCAATTTCTTCGTATCTGGCTCTTGACCAAACCATTTTTTGTACACTGTCGCGTATGTGCCGTTCTCGATTACTTTCTTAATCGCTGGATCAAGCTTCGCTTTAAGGTCGCTGCCTTTAGGAAGCAAAATGCCGTAGTACTCGGATTCGAAATTTTTCGGATCTGCAATCGAAGCGAATTTTTTGTTTGGATTATTTTTAACATACTCACGAATAATAGCAATATCCGCAACTACCGCGTCTACACCATTACTCTCAAGTTCCATAAGTGCAAGCGTATTATTATCCATACGTTTCAAGGATTTGTTATCATTACCCATGATTTTCGTCATCAGCGTATCCGCCGTAGTTGAGATTTGAACCGCTACTTTCTTATCTTTCAAATCTACAGCACTTTTGATCGGGCTGCCTTCTTTAACTAGAATCATGTTCGTTGACTCGAAGTACGGAGCTGAAAAATCATACGTTTGTTTACGCTCATCTGTGATGGATACGCTGGAAACTCCTGCTTGGTACTCTTTCCCTTGTTCAACACTTGTCAACATCGTGTCCCAACCTGTGTTGGTAACCGAATAAGAAAGACCTGCTTCTTTCATAACTTCAGCAAGGAAGTCGATATCGAAACCAGTTACCTTGTCTTTATCCATATATTCCATCGGTGCATAGGCTGCATCTGTTGCAAATTTAACTTTCGTGCCACCGCTATCTTTAGAACCGCAACCTGTCATTGTCAAAACTAAAGCTGCTGCTACTACAGAAATCATTAATTTTTTCATCATTTTTCCCCCGTTCTATGTAATGGACGAATCATATATTAACACTTGGTCAATAAAATAACAACACCTTTATACATAAAATAAGCAAGGAAATTGCAGGAAATGTGAATTTTCATGCATTTTTAGTTTCATGCACAGAACAACAGATCTGCTTTGTTCATTTGTCTAAAAAAATAAAACGCTTAGGTCTTAAAGACCCAAGCGTTCGAGCATGCCGTATGAATTCCCTACATCATTTTCAAAATGGCTTCCCTGCCCGTCATCCCAGCAAAAATGCCAAGGTCTTCCGCTGTATGGGTTACTGATTCAAGCGGTGCTTCCAGGAGCTCCTCGATCGTTCGAACCCCGGTGGCTCGTGCCGCTACAATGTTCCTGTCACTTAGTCGCTCGTTGAGCAGCGCCACATCGAGGGCGCCACACATAATATAACCTTTATCCGTTGTCACCACTAGCAAGGTCGTCTTCGGTAATTTAACCTCAATCGCGATTGCTGTATGTCCTTCAAGAAGAATGGGTTCTACGCGCATCATGCTCTGCACAGCTCCTCTTCGCAGTCTTACGGTAGTATATGCGCCTGCGGCTAGTACGGTGTGAGATCGCTGTAAAGATATTGTGTGATTTTCCTACAACCTCATTAAAGCTCTCCGCTCAGCTTGTGGTTTACAAACTTTGCAAACGCCAACAACTCTTCCCTGTTCATCTGTGTAGAAGGACAGCTTCTTTTCCTTCTTCCGGCAAAACGAACACATTTGCTTGTTTATTTTTGAAGATTTTTTACTTTGCAAAGACATTTTAATAACCTTTGAAGCAGCCATCTTATTTCTAATTTTCAAATTAATTTTATAAACCAAAAGAAGGACAACAACTAGGATGATAACGAGTACGATCCACTTCATGGCTCAACCTTCCTTCATTTTATTTTCATTTCTATTCGATAAATCCATCGTACTTCTCCAGTGAATAGTAGGCAATACAAATATTACCTGTCGCATTTACGGATGTCAGCTTTGATGTCAGGTAATTGTGAAAAGGAAGCTACATTTGGCTAGAATATCATGATATAGTTAGGATAAGTGCGATTTCAGTGCGGTAAGGAGGCTATGATGAACCAACGGAATCCAAACACAAGTCCGAAAAACGGACATTTATTCACCGTAGAGATATTAATTGAAGATGAGACAAATGGCCTGGCAATGGAAAAGCTCCTTCATTTGTTAAATGTAGACACGATCAAAGATTATCAAATCCTTAAAGGTATTCAGCTTGGTCAACTCATTGAACTGAACAAGAAACAAGGAAGCTCAGCTTCCCTACATACAAATAAAAAACCAACAGCTCCTGCTCCTACGCCAACACCAGCGGGACGAACGACAAATTCAGAAGCTGCCATGCATATTGTTGAACAGTTAGAGAAATTCAAAGCCAACAATACCTTGATCCGTTTGACGGTGATTAAAGCACAAGGTATCAAGCTGAATCTCCCTTGTCGAATCCTTAATTTTGATACAAGCAGCCAGAATGTTACCGTCTATCATGTCGATGAGAAGAAGGTTTATCTGTTTAAGCTGAATGAAATCGATGATTACGTGACCACAAATTGAATGAGAAAAGGTACCTTTGCAGACGATCCGCAAGAGTACCTTTTTTTCATTCACCTGAAGCAGCCGCAGCCGCAACAGAAATGCCATTCCTTAGCATATGCTCAAGCTTCACGCTATCCACAGGAGGACTAAACCAATAGCCCTGAACCTCGTTACATCGATTTTGATATAAGAATTTCAATTGATCTTCTGTCTCTACACCTTCAGCAATAACCTTCAGATTCAAATGGTGCGTCATCGCAATAATCGTTGCAACGATGGCCGCGTCATTCGGATCCACCATTATATCTCGTACGAAGGACCGGTCAATTTTCAGCTTATCAATCGGAAACTTCTTCAAATAATAGAGCGAGCTATAGCCTGTACCGAAATCGTCGATACTCACATTCACGCCAAGCTCTTTCAGTTCAAGCAGCGATTGTATCGCATGATCAACATCCATGGTCATACTTTCGGTAATTTCCAGCTCCAAATATTGCGGATCCAGCCCTGTTTGTTCAAGCACATGACTAATTTTCCCTTTCAGATTATGCTGAAAAAATTGTCTCATCGATAAATTCACTGAGATGGGAATAGCGGAATACCCTGCCGACTGCCATGTCTTATTCTGCTTACAAGCCGCGCGCAGCACCCATTCGCCGATGGGTACTATTAAGCCGCTTTCCTCCGCTAATGGGATAAAATGATTGGGCATAACCATGCCTTTTTCCGGATGTTTCCAACGAATCAGCGCTTCTACCCCAACAATTCGCCCTGATTCAATATCTACCTGAGGTTGATAGTAGACAACGAATTCTTCATTGACTAGCGCTCTGCGAAGCTCATTCTCCAGCTTCAAACGATTAATAGAAACAGATTTCATATCATTATTGAAAATCTGAAAATCGTTTCTGCCCTTCTCTTTGGCCCTCGCAAGTGCAATATCCGCATATTTCATCAATATGTCCGCATCGTTCGTATCTTCCGAGGAAATCGCGACGCCAATGCTTGCAGTGACATGCAGCTCATACTCCTCAAGGAGGAAAGGCATCTCCAATACACGATTAATTTCCGCAATGACGGTCATAACATCATTCACATCTTCAACATTTGAATAGAAAAAAGCGAACTCGTCGCCTTCCGTACGCGCCAGGAAATCCTCCGCGGTCAAGCATCGCGTGAAACGCTCAGCTAGCTGAAGAAGCAACATGTTACCATAATCATGTCCAAAGCTGTCATTCACAAGCTTAAAGCGATCAATATCTAAATAAAACACCGCCACTTTATGTCCATTCGACTGGAAGACACGAAGTCGTTCATTTAAATGATCTTTAAATAACCGCCGATTCGGAAGCCCGGTCATATCATCGTAATAGGCCATATATCGGACTTGCTCGTCACCACGCTTACGTTCCGTAACATCCTGACAAATCAGAATGTTTCCTTTGGAATGGTGATGGATATCAACAGGAACAGCTGTTACATATAAATCGACGCGATAACCGCGCTGATGATGAACCGAAGTCTCAAAGGTGTAAGGGAGACCGTTTCGGCTTTGTTGCAATTGCCACTCTGTGTGTTTCAACTGTTCTTCCGTTACAATGCCAGTAAATGGTTGATGTATAAGCTCTGCGAACGAATACCCCAATATCGATTCCGCCGCTTGATTCATCCGAATGAATTTGCCCTCCGCATTAAAGATTCCGATCGCATTGGGATTATGTTCAAAAAGGGAATCCAGTACACTGAGATACGCATGATCCCTCGGTAGTTCCTTTGGCATAGGTTGTTGCCACAGATTCCTTTTCATACGCAATAGATAAAGCAGTACGAGTGCGCCCAAAAGACAAATCCAAGGAGCATACGGCTTTACGAATAGGCTAATGAATATGGCTGCGACGACATATACGCCAATATAGAGCCGATTTTTCACGAATTGGCCTCCTTATCAGGTTCTGTCTTCGTTAGGGAAGCATTGCATTGATTTCCGATCTTGCTCCCAGTCGTAGTTAAGCCATCACGTTCTAATTTCCAAATCATTGCTTTCTTTCTACAACGGTTGTGCCATTTCCTGCTAACTTGCCATAAAATAAGAAAAAGAGCCGAATTTCTCCGGCTCTTTTCCTATTTTAATTTTAGTACAGCTAGGGCAAGCAGGATCCAACCTACTAGGAAGCTCAGTCCGCCTAGCGGCGTAATAGGTCCGAAGACCTTAAGACCAGTCGTACTCAAAGCATACAGACTGCCAGAGAACAAGATAATTCCGATGAAGATTGCCCATCCAGAGGCATTCACCAATGCGTTATTACCCAGCTTGTCTGACAGCAGTGCGATCACGAGTAACGCAACCGCATGAATCATGTGATAGTGAACTCCCGTTTGAAAGACATCAATCTTATCGGGAATTTTCGTTTTCAAGTAGTGAGCACCGAACGCTCCTAATGCGACAGAAAGGAAAGCATTTAAGCTTCCAATCAACATAAATATTTTCATCATATGACTTTATTTCCTTTCACAACGAATTTGAATTATTCGACTTCCCCTATATCATGCTGTCCCACAATCAATCGAACAGGCTCAAGGAAAACACGAGTCACCGTGGGCTGCTCAATTAAATTTACTTCAATATCTTCGATCTTGTAACGAATCGTCTTGCCCTCACGCTTATCATAGACAACTTCGAACTGCTTCAATCCCAGTTGATGAATTAGAACGGAAGAACCAATAGCGACTGCGTTAGACTCATATTCCCCATGTTCAAATAACACCTCAGACAAAATTTCATCACTCATATCGACAATCGTAACGTACTGGCAAAATTGGTATCGCATAGCAATAATCCCCCTTGAATTGGATAAGTTTAGGTATAAGTACCCATTCGCCGAAAATTGTCGATAATCCTGCTACTTTCAATATTCCCCACATTTTTTAAATGAAATCCAACAAATATATGACAATCGGTATGGTAAACATGCTGAATAGTGTCGATGTAAAGACGGCCTGTGAAGAAAACTCGGCCTCATTTTCATACTCAATGGCAAGGAGTACACTACTCAATGAAGTAGGTACTGCGCAGGACAGAATTAATGCTTTCGCCGTCAAGCCCTCAATGCCCAGCATCCAAACGACGAGTAAACCTAGCAGTGGGCTGATCGCCAAGCGAAGCATGTTCGACAACAGCACATTGGAGAAGTGAAACTCCCATTTCATCGCACCGAGCTGCACGCCTAAGGTCAACAACGCTGTTGCCATAAAGGCATTTGCTATGTAGGTCAAAGGGATATGGATCGAGGACGGCACTGGGACATGATAGTAACGCAATAACAATGCTATGGGAATTGCATAAATCACCGGTAACGAGAGAATCGTTTTCATCGTTGCTTTCCAAGAAGTTTTATGAGCGTTTAACGTGTAAATCCCATAGGTATTGGGAATGAGCGACTGCATAATCATTATGACGATTTGGATGGCTAAGGTATAGGCATTGCCGCCGAATACCGTTTGATTCAACGGCAGCGCGTAATTCGCGCTATTATAGAAAATAACACTATTCCGCATGGCGATCCGCATACCGCGCTGCAGCTTCTGTATGCGAATGATCAGTTCTATGATCGCGAATAGCAGGCTGAAGAAAATGACAAAAAATAAAAGCACCTGCATAAGTATGGAGAGACTCATTTCGGATTCATAGAGCTTCACAAAAACAAGCGCAGGCGAGAACACATAAAAATTGAGCTTCGAGAGCGTTCGGATATCAATTTGAAAGGCACGATACATGGTCACGCCTATCGCGATCATAATGCAAATTGGAACAATATTATTGATAAGAATATACATGAAATAATTCATTTCAAAGCCTCGATTCATCGAGAATCCCCATGCTGCTACTTATATTGAGGCATTCACGCTTGTAATAATTCGTTTCAACTGTGTATTGAAATTCGTAATTTCCTCTGGCGACAATCCACTCGATGCAAACAGCGTCTGTGGAATGCAGAGTGCCTGCTCGTAGAGAGCTTGCCCCATCTCCGTGATGTGGATGAGTACGACCCGCTCATCTTCCTGCGAACGGTTCCGAACAAGCAGCTTCTGCGCCTCCATCCGCTTGAGCATCGGAGTCAATGTTCCTGAATCCAGGTCAAGCTTCTCACTCAGCTCCTTAACTGTGCTTTCCTTTTGCTCCCAGAGCACTAGCAGAACGAGATATTGCGGATAGGTGATGCCGAGCTCCTCGAGAAAAGGGCGATACATACGCGTAATCGCTCTGGAGCTCGCATATAAGCTGAAACAAAGTTGATTCTCCAGCTTCAAAAATTCACTACTGCTCATTGTCGTTTCCCTTCCCACCGTCATATTGTGAACAATCGATTTGCTTCCAATTTAAACAAAAAGCCTCCGACTGTCAATACAAAACGAAAAGAGCCCCATCCATCGGGTGCTCTTTTCGTTTAATCAAGTTTACTTATTTAATATTTTGGCTTTTCACATACTCCAGCCATTGCTTCTTGTACTCAGCTTGAATTTTATCAAGTCCAGCTACTTTCGCTTTTTCCATAAATGTTTTCAATCCGCCTTCAACATCCGCAACCAGACCTGCTTCAAGTGGGTAGAGATATTGCTTCTCAACTTGCTCTAAAGCTGCTCTTTCTGCTTGATAGCTTGTGTAGTCTTCAGCAAACCCTGTGTATTTATCAGGCGTTGCTATTTTATCTAGATCTGCGAAGATTTTTTTCACGCCGTCATAGCCTTTGTCGAACACCATAAACTCTGGATTTCTCCAAGCCCAACCCTGCATAGCTTCTCTAGGGAAACCATTGCTGTTGCTGTCACCGATCATTGTATAGTAGCCATTATCAACTGTGTAGTTTTTGCCTAAGATACCGTACTCTGTCAATTGATTGTAAGTTTTATCCGTTACCATTTTTTCGTAGAACGCAAGTGCACGTTCAGCGTTTTTACTGCTTTTCGGAATTGCAAAACCATTGTGGATTGGGTGAACGGGCTCAGCATGGCCTTTGATCATTGGAGCTGGGTAGTATTCAAGCTTCCACTCTGGGTGTGTAGAAGCAATTTTCAGCTTTTGATCGTTAAAGCGAGTAGGGTTATCTCCTAAATTCGCTGCCGCTTTTCCGCTTGTGATCAGATCCGTCATCGCATCCTTCGTATTCAGGACGTTCTTCGTAATATAGCCAGCATCCTGCCATTTTTTCATCGTTTTGAGTTCATTCAAGTGCTCTGCAGAGCCCCAATACAAGCCAACCTCTGATGGCGTTTTGTAACCAATGTTCAACCCATAAGGAACAGCTCCTATTGGATCGATCGTCAAATTTTTGTATTGATCAGAAAGACTGCCCTTTACATCACTATTCGCTGCCAATGGTACCATATCAGGCACATTTTTCTTGATACCAGCTAGATACGCTTCGAAATTAGCAAGGGAATCCGGCTTCGGCAAGTTGTATTTCTCTCTGAGATCTTCACGCCAGATGAAGCCTGTCGTTACATACTCTTTATAAGTAGCAGGAACGGTATAGATCTTGCCATCAATTTTCACGGCTTCCCACATATCTTTCGGTACAAAACTATTTAATTTAGGGGCAGCTTTCGGTAGAAGCCCATCCAGTTCTAGGAAGGCACCTTTTTTCGCGTAAGATTGATATTGCGTCCATTCTGCTGTAAAGATCAGATCCACCGCTTGACCGGATGATAGTAATAACTTATATTTCTGATCCCAATCTGTCCACGTTGTGAAATTAAATTTGACTGTCGCATTCAAATCTTTCAAAGCCAGCTTGTTAATTTCTTCTTCGATAATAGGAAGATCCTTCGGCGCAGGTCCTAGCATATAAAATTGCAATTCCACTTTCTTGGATGTATCGATACCTGTTTTCGCAGGCGCTGCTGCAGTCGCTTCAGGTGCTTTCGTTGCTGTTGCTGCTGAAGGACTAGGTGTTGTTGTGGAAGTCGAGCTGCTGCACCCTGCAACAACGGAACCCGCAAGAGCAATAGCAACTGATACACTGTACATCTTTTTCGCATTTCTTTTCATGTAAATCCTCCCTTTTATCGTGCTAATTTGGTTCAGTTATACCAATCTATGTTAGCTGACGGAATAATTCCGTTTCAGTTCTAACCTTTGACAGCGCCTATTGTTAGGCCTTTTACGAAAAAACGTTGGACGAATGGGTACAAGAATAAAATCGGTCCCGTCACGATAATAGCCATAGCTAGTTTGGTAGATTCCGTTGGAATTTCCTGACTCATCGTTGCCCCTGTGCTTATCCCCAATGAAGAAATTGCTGCTGCTGTATTAATGATGTTATACAAGAAGTACTGAAGTTCATATTTGTTCTGATCATTAATAAAGAGCGATGTCGAAAACCAGCTATTCCAATAATGTAAAGCCAGGAATAATCCTACGGTGGCAATCCCTGGCATCGCCAGAGGGAGTACAACACGATAATAAATCGTAAAATCATTCGCTCCATCAATTTTGGAACACTCAGTAAGTTCTTCTGGAATGGAAGACTTAATGAAGCTGCGCATTAATATAATAAGGAAAGGAGACATAAGTCCTGGGAAAATCAGCGCTGCATAGGTATCTGTTAGTTGTAGATATTTCGTTATCATGATGTACCATGGGACAAGGCCGCCGCCAAAAAGCGTTGTAAAGTAAATATAGAAGGAAAGCTTATTCCGATATTTAAAATCCTTCCTTTGCAGTACATAGCCCGCCATCGTCATCATAAACAGCCCTAGAACCGTCCCTACCACCGTAACGAAGATCGTGACTCCGTATGCTCTTAATACTTTTTCTGGATAGGTAAGCACTGCCGTGTACGCTGTTACTGAAAAGTCTTTCGGTATGAGGTGATAGCCTTCACGTATAATGGAATCATTGTCCGTTAACGAGCCCGAAATGATAAGTAGAAAGGGGAATATACAAATTACGGAAAATGCGATAATAATTAGATAGGCAATAATATTAAATGTAACGGAATCAATTCCTCTGGATCGCACGTGCAGTCACCCCCTAGAAAAGTGCATATTCATCATTTGATTTTTTAATAAAATAGTTCACTGTCATAATCAGTACGAAGCCGAAGATGGATTGATACAATCCAGCAGAAGTCGCCATCCCGATATCGAACGTGACCTTCAAGGAGCGGAATACATACGTATCTAAAATATCTGTCGCATTGTACAGAATGCCGTTATTTCCGATAAGCTGGTAGAAAAGATCGAATTGGCCTTTCATAATGCTGCCTAAAGCAAATAAGAGCAATATGATGAAAGTTGGCTTCAACATTGGAATTGTAATGTACCAAATCCTTTGAAAAATGTTCGCTCCATCGATCGTGGCCGCTTCGTAATACTCATCGCTTATGCCTGTAATCGTAGCCAGATAAATGACCATCGTGTAGCCGACATTTTTCCACACGTAGAACATCACCAGCAGAACTGGCCATGCAGATGGTGAGTTATAAATATCAATGGGTGATGAACCCCAGGATTTCAGCGTTGCATTCACAAAACCAGTATCATAATTAAACATGTTGTATGCGATTGCATTAAGAAGAACAAATGAAATAAAATAAGGTAAGAACATCACGGACTGCGTAATCTTCTTAAAGAACTTCCCTGCCATTTCACTTAATAGGATGGCGCAAAAGATAGCAGCCACATTTAAGAAAACAATAAATGCCAGGTTGTATGCCACCGTATTGCGCGTTAATGTCCACAACACGCCTGATTTCCATAAGAACTCAAAGTTCTCCAAGCCTACAAATGGACTTCCGAAAAGCCCCCCATTAAAGTCAAACCTGGTGAATGCGAAGTAGATCCCAACCATTGGTACGTACGAATTAATAAAGAAGAAGATCAATGTTGGCGCTATCATGAGAAACAACAATTTATTTTTGTTTAACTCATAGAAGAATCCTTTCTTCCGGATCATGCTGTAAAACCTCCCTGCGTTAATATGTCGTGATTTTGCTTGTCGGTTGCCATACTCGAATTATAGACAGAATTGTTACGTCAGCGATACTGAATATCTGCTAACATTTATGAACGAACCTACCTGAAATCGCCTCAAAAGCATATGCACAAAGTAAACATTCATGGATAAAATGGCGTTTATCGTGCTTTTTCATCCCCAAGGGCTATCCGATTCCATTGCAAGCAGTATATAGTTGGGATATACTTTTTCTACCAAAGGGGGAGACGGATGGCATGAAGCTTCGAAATCAGGAGAGCAAATTTATGTATCGCAACATACTTCTCAGTATTGTTTTGTCCATCGTAATTACACTACTTGTCTCCTCTACCATTCTCTACGTCAATTTCGACAATATAGCGCTCAAGCAGGTGTATGAATCGGATTCCAACTCCTTGCTGCAAACGAGTCAAGAAATTCGGACCATTACAGAGACAGCCACTTCATTATCCTTTCAAATTTATCGTGATTTCGTAATCAGCAAACTGTTGTTTTACGATAAACCTGATATTTATGATGTCCAAGGCAGTATGTCACAACTGAATTTATATCGGTTAGCGATGCCTTTTATCGACTCGATTTATGTTTATAACGCGAAATCAGAGCTCTTCTATGTCAGTTCAAACAACTTTCAGAGTGGTATCCAAACGAAAGCTACCCTAGGCGATCCAAGCATGGTCGATATTCTGGATCATTTTCAGGATTATATTCCCTTCTTACCGATTCCAAGGTCTTTCAAGGCGAATGATGCAAGCTCCATCCAATCCACATCTGTGGGGATCTATTCCTATTTGTGTTACGATGCCATCAATTTGAATAATTCCTTGAATTCTGCCGTTGTCGTCAATATTTCAGAATCGTTCTTCAGTAAATCATTGAAAAACTTTGCAAACAATCGAGCCAGCAATGAATTTATTATTAATGAAGAAGGCCTCCTGATCTCCACCGATGGCACAAATCCCGTACTATCCGATTATGCAGATAAAGACTACATACAGAAGATTATCGCCAATGCTTCCTCACCAGGTTATTTGGTAGACAACGTGAATGAGACGAAGTCTTTAATTTCGTATACAGCTCCTGATTCTCTGGGATGGCGTTACGTTCGCACGACCCCTTACACGATTATCACCAAAGAAATTAAGGACATGCGTGCCAAGACAATCTATATCTCACTTAGCATTCTCCTTGCAGGTCTACTTRTTTCCTTCTTCATGTCCAAACGCTTATTCGATCCCATTGACAAAGTAATAAGAAGCTTAAAAACATTAGAAATCGAAAAGCGAGACAATCTTCAAATATTGCGACAAAATTTCCTGAGAAATATGATTATGGGAAGAGATGCTTATCACCCCGAAGCTCTGCAGTCGAAATTAAGTTATTTCGGCTCCAAAATCACAATTAGGCATCCTTCCTTGCTTCTTATGGTTAAAATCGATCAATATGAAGAAAACATTCGAACCTATAGGGATCAACTAACCTTACTACGCTATGCGGTCATGAATATATGTACCGAGATTAGCTCCTCCAGCTTCCACGCGGAAGGCACGGATATGGGAGACGATCATATCATTTTGCTGCTTTCTGCTAAGGAAGCGGATTTTCGTTTGGAGCCTGAAGCTTTCACCGAGTTGCTCCGAAGCATGCAAGCATCGATCTCTTCCTTCATTAAGTTATCGGTATCGATAACAGTAAGTCCGCTGCAAGACGAAGCCACACAGTGCTTCCAGCTCTATAAACAACTGCTAGAAGCCTCTTATCATCGCTTGTTCAGAGGTCATGGTTGCATCATTTGGTCAGACGAAATCATTGCGTACCGTACCAAAGAGTACAAGTTTCCGTCACAGAAAGAAAAACAGCTTGTCGATTGCCTCATGACGGGTGATTCAGAAGAAGCCGAAATCATTTATATCGACATCGTGAATGAAACATCGCTGTATCCGTACACGGTCGTTCATTTGGCCATTTCCCATCTGACGCTAACCGTCAACAACGTGTTGACGACCATCAACAAGAATAACGCGCTTGCTTTTCCCCTCTATTTGGATGCTGCGGTTGCTTCTCTAACGCATGTAGAGACGATTGAAGAAATTAACCTGCAATTCATTGACTTATTCAAGCAGCTTCAGAAAAAGCTGGATGAAAAGCGAAGCTCCAAGCATGTAGAACTCATAAAGAAAATGAACGATATCATTGATCGGGATTATGCGAATCAAAACCTGTCACTCAACTCCATTGCTGATGAACTCGCGATGTCCTCTATTTATATAAGCCGCTTGTACAAACAACACACGATGGTCGCTATTACCGATGTGATCCAGGATGTCCGCATGCATAAATCCAAAGATCTGCTATTAAACACATCGCTTTCCGTGGCGGAAATTGCTGAAAAAACCGGCTTCACCAGTGACTCTTATTTCTATCGGTTATTTAAGAAGTACAACGGCATCACCCCTAACGATTTCCGTAAGCAGCTCAAATACGAGAATACGCTCGTCCAGAAAGGAATTGAAGAACGATGAAATGGTTAAGTGMTCACGAAAACCAACTGCAAATTATTTTTGCCGAGGCAAAGGAAGCCGTACGACAATTCCCTTCTCCATTGGACCAATTAGGACTTGCTTATTTAGCTAAGTTTGACGCGAGTAACGAGGGGAGTACCAAAAATTATATTTGTTATCTCCTCCCGTATTGGATGGAAGATATTTGTGAGCTGACTACAGAAGAGTTCAACAAACTGTCACTGGCAAATGTATTCGTCATGCTCTACTACTTCATTCAAGACGATATTATGGATGCTGCCAAAGAGGAACACTCCAGCAAGCTGCCGCTTGCCAACTTATTTCACATCCAATTCCTATCCCTGTATCGTGAACTCTTTCCTTCTAGTTCCCCCTTCTGGAGCCATTATGAAACGTACATCATAGAATGGTCCAAGTGTGTAACGAATGAGCTTCAATCGGATTACTTCCATAATGACAAAATGCAAATTGCCAAGAAAGCCAGCCCCGTCAAAAATGCCAGCACAGGGGCTCTTCTTCTCGCCAATCAAGCTCATCTACTACCCGCTGTCACAGCTGCTGTTGAACAAACGCTAGTTACACTTCAAATGCTGGATGACTGGGCAGACTGGGAAGAGGATCTGGTAGAAGGATCGTATAATTGCTTATTAGCCTCTATCCGACAGCATTTGAACCTTACGACAACAGATGAGCTAACACCCGAAATGGTTAAACAGCAACTCTTAGTCCACGATTATTTGGCGGTTTATGCCAAGATTGCTGATTCCCATCATGAGCATTTGCTAAGCTTATCTGGCCGCATGGTGCAAATCGTAGATTTCCATGATTCTCTTGTGCAAAATATCCATCGTGTAGCTAACGAAATTAAAGAACGAAGAGCAGCGTTAGCCTCTGGCGGCTTTTACTATTTTTTGTCTAATTCTGATAGAATTTGATAGATTAATAGAGATGAACATGGTATACTTTTACTTGTAGGCAAAATTACCCATATGACTAGGAGTGGTTACGAATGTCCACAAATGAAAGCGTAAAAGCCAAAATTATTCAAAAAGCTTGGGAAGATGAAGCCTTTAAACAACAACTTCTATCCAATCCGAAAGCTGCGCTTAAGCAAGCATTTAACATTACACTTCCTGACGACATTAAGGTTAAAGCTGTTGAAGAAACATCGACAGAGTTTGTTCTAGTAATCCCTACAAATCCAGCTAAGATTTTAGTAACATCAAATGGCGCAGAAGCAATTTGGTAGAATAAAAAAGGTGTCCCGCTAAATTAGCGGAACACCTTTTCTTAATTTACTGTCACATTGGGAAACCGTATAATTACTTCTGTACCCAAGTATCTTTGACTTTTAAACTCAATATGTCCCTTCATAATCTCGATCAGACGAAATGTTACCATTAATCCTAGCCCGGTCCCCTTTGTCTTCGTAGAATAGTAAGGCTCACCTAATTTCGTCAACTGCATGGGCTCGATTCCCTCGCCATTATCCTTGATATGGATGAATACCTCTTCATTTTTTTCATAAGACCAAATATGAATTTGCCCATCTACTTGAAACGCTTCGATACTATTCTTGATGAGGTTAATCAAGATTTGCTTGAGCTTCGAAGAATTCCCATAAATGTATAAATCAGAAGGCACGCTGACTGTAATCCGTCCACCATTCAGCGTCGCTAAAGGCATAATAATACCTTCAATTTGACCAATTTCCTTGCTCAAATTCAATTCCACAAGCTCATCCAGCTGCGGCTTCGCAAACGTCAGGAAATCTGTAATAATGACTGAGGCCCGATCCAACTCTTCGATCGCGATCGTCATATACTCTTTGTTCTTGTCATCCGTTCTAGCAGCAACAAGCTGTAAGAATCCCCGTGTAACCTGAAGCGGATTTCTCACTTCATGCGCAACCGATGCCGCTAAGGAACTAATCATTTCCATCTTTTCAGAAAGCTGCAGCTGGTGATTATAAAATTCTAGTTCCTTCGAATAGTTAGACATCTGCTCTTGGTTAATGGCAAAACGCCTGCCCAATATCACGATGAGTGCAATAATAAATCCAACCACACCAAACTTCCATAGGAAGAACTGATACTTTTGATTATTAGAATAGTAAAGAATGAGATCAAAAGTCCCCATCAATGCAAAGATGGCGAAGCCGGATGAGAAAATAACAGCCTCTCTATTGCCCCGTATTACAAAAACAACGGATAGTCCAATCATCACAATAAATTGGAAAATCATAATCATACTTAGTACTGTTAGTGTGAAAAATAAATAGGTTTCAATAAATTGATAGTGATTGAGCTGATTAAATAGCATAAGGATAATACAGAAAATCGAATAACCAATTTGAAATTTGCGAAAAATACGAATCCATTTAAATCTGCCATTGTCGAATATTTTCTCAAAAAAGTAAGTAAGTGAAGGTAAGAATATGGACAGTGATATATCGAATAAATCCAGGAACACAGCCCCGAACTGGGTAAAATTAGCGTACAGGAATGGTGAATACGTTAGAAAGATCGTACCTAGTGTAAGAATGATTAAACTCAGGGAAATCCAGGTAGCCCGCCCAATTTTCTTTAAAAAGAAGGAACAAATGAGCATGATCACAGCTATAAAAAGAAAGCCAAATCCGAGAATTATGTTCTGTAAATCCCGAAATATATATGTACGCGTCAGAGTTGAATAATGATCTAATCGGATATCAGATTGAATACCTAGCCGGTCCATGGATGTCTGGAGCTTCAAATAGACAGTTCCTCCTGCATCCTCCGAACTAATTGGAAATAAACTGCGTTGCTGATCCGAGGGGTAATCAAATATAACTTCATGCAGGAGTCGATCACCAATGTAAACCGATAACTGCTGTGCATATATTTCATCGATATACATGCCGTAGTCCTTTGGAAGTTCGGATGGAAGTTTAATTCGAATCCAAGCTGTAGAGACC